>JADYZS010000389.1 GCA_020853075.1 Anaerolineae bacterium
CTCGGCTATACCATCGCGGTCAACGATTTCGTGGCGGCGTGCAAAGCCGCCGTGGAGGTGCCGGCATGAGCAAGATCACGTTGCCAATCCGTTACTACCGCCGCTTCCCGCCGGGCAAGCACCTGGGCCACGTTGAAGAGGACGTAGAAATTGACCTGGCGCGCACGGTCTTCCTGGTGGTGGATGTGTATGGGCTGGGCTTTGCCCCGGAGGAGGAATCGCGGGCAGCCCCCAGCCTGGTGACGGCGGAAAGCGTCAGGATTGAACGCGATATCGTGGTGAATCACCTGCGGCCGGCGACAGACGCGGCACGGCGCATTGGCCTGCCGGTCGTCTATACCAGCAACGCAGCCCCGCGCATCGCCTTGGAGCGGTACGAGTTCTGCGAGCAGCGCAAGCGCAACGCCGAGCACGACTTCAAGAAGGTCTTCGCCGAACTCCCCATTGACCCGCGCGAGTACGAATACGGCGATTCCGACATGATCAAGTATTCGCGGGTCGTCGCGCCGCAATCCGGCGATTACTTCGTGCGCAAGATCGTCTATAGCAGTTTCTTTGAGACACGCCTGGATAGCCTGCTCCGCCATCTGGACGCAGACACGCTGATCTGCGTCGGCTTCTCGGCCAGCGAATGTTTCATCGGCTCCATGATGGACGCGTTCAACCGCAATTACCGCATCATCATCCTGCGGGATTGCACGTTGGCGGCGGAAACGCTCCCCGCCGAGGAGGCGACCTCGGCCTTCACCCACCGCATGGTGCTGTGGATGGAGACCTACATCGCGTCTAGTTCTACGTCGCAACAGTTCATCGCAGCCTGCGCGGCCCACAAATCCTGACAGCACAACGAGGAGGATTACCCAATGGCGATTGTGGCCTGGTTCGGCCCGATTGACGCCATGAAGCCGGAGACAATCCGGCGACTGCGAGATGGGATCGGCCTGACCGCCCTGATCCCCGATGATTACACGCCGCACCATTCCGGTTTCCGCCTGCCGGAAGACCTGCTGGAAAGCAGCCCGCTCGCCCGGTGGCAGGAGCAGCACTCCGCGGTAGCGCGCCACCGCAAGACGTATGGGTTGGCACCCAACGCGAGCCCCGTCTTCCCTGGCATCGTCGGCCCGCCCTACGACGACAGCAAGTTGCTGCGGTTGATTGATGAGGCAGGCAAACAAGAGGTAGAGGTCTGGGCCCACCTGGGGCTGTGGGGCTACGGCGGCGACATCTTCCCCGACCTCGCCCTCCACGACGACCAGGGCAACGTGACCCCTGACGAGTATCTATATTGGGGCGTGCCCATCTGCCCCAACAACGTGGAGGTGCGCGATTGGACAGGCCGCTGCCTGCAATACATCGCCAGGCACTACGGCGTGAAGGCGATGGACGTGGATCACGGCCATTACCCGCCGCTTGCCAGCATCACCGGCATCTTCGGCTGTTGCTGCCACCGCTGCGAGGCGCGGGCGCGCGCGTTAGGTTACAGTTGGGAAGCCATGATGGCCTCGCTATCTGCCCTGCGTCAAAGATTGTCCAGGTTGACCCTCTCCCAATTCCAACGGGCCGCCAGCCTGTCTTATGGCTTCCCGGATTTCCTGGGGCATCTCGGCTACGACACACACCTGCTGGATTGGTTTAAATTCCGCTGCCAGGTCGCCAACGAGCACATGGAGGCCCTCACCCAGGCTGTACACCAGGCCGTCGGCGATGCCTGCCCGGTGGATTCTCACATGTTCCCGCCCGCTATCGCCTTCCTCTGCGGCCAGGATTTACCCCAATGGGAAAAGACGGTGGACCGGCTGACGCCGGGCTGGGGGCCGGTGGTGGGATGGGATCTGAGCCAGACCAACAGTTTCGCCGTCTGGGCGCGCAAGTTGTGCCGCCGTGTCGCCGGGCTGGACGAGCGCACCGCCCTCACCGTGATCTATCGCTTCTTCGGCTATGACCAGCTCCCCATGCCGTACACCGTCGCCGACCTAGAAGCGGAGCGCTTTCCGGTGGCTCAGGTCATGGCGTTGGAGATCAAGAAGGCCGCGCTCCTTTTCAGCGGCAAGAAACCGTTCTTGCCCCCTTACCGGCCCTGGAAACTGACGCTGCCCGACACGACCTATTTAGGTGAGACGATCAAGTCCATCGGCGCGCCGGGCTTCATCACCGGCGGCGACCTGAGCGACGAGACGATGAGGGCTATGCGGGTGGCGGTGTGAGCGGCCCTCACCCGGCGCTGGCGCGCCACCCTCCCCCGCGCAGCGGGGGAGGGCCGGGGTGGGGGCTTGGACGAATACTACAACGCCTTTACCGGAAAGGAATAACTTATGGAACTGAAAGGAACCCGCGCCCTGGTGACCGGCGGCAGCCGGGGCATCGGGCGAGCCATCGCCCTGGCGCTGGGGCGCGCAGGGGCAGCCTGTGTCGGCATCAGTTATCTAAGCCAGGAGGAGCAGGCCTGCGCGCTCGCCAAAGAGATTGAAGCCGCCGGAGCCCGCGCCATCGTTCTATCCGGCGACATGGGTGTACAGGAAGAGGCCGAAGAGGTCGTCCGTCGCTTCATCGCCGAGGCGGGCGGCATAGACATCCTGGTCAACAACGCCGGCACCTCGGCCCCCGGGCGGATAGATACCGTGTCGCCTGCGTTCTGGGACTATACCTTGCGCGTCCACGTCAGCGGCCCGTTCTGGTGCTCCCGCATCGCTGCGCCGGCCATGATGTCCCAAAAGCGCGGTAGGATCCTGAACATCACCTCTATCGCCGGGCGGCGCGGCGTCGCCGGGGCCATTGCTTACTCTACGGCTAAGGCAGCCGTCGTCGGCTTCACGCGTTCGCTGGCGCGGGAGTTAGCCGATTACAACATCCTGGTGAACGCGCTGTCGCCGGGCTTGATTGATACCGACTTCCATGCCAAGACGCCGCCGGAAATGCGCAAGAACAACGTGGATAACCGCGTCCCCCTGCACCGCTACGGCTCCGCGGAGGAGGTGGCCGAGGCCGCGCTCTTCATTCTCCGTAGCGACTACATCACCGGCGAGACGCTGCCGGTGGACGGCGGGCTGGAGATGCGGGTCGCCTGACGGAACAAGCCTATGAAGATAACTAAGATTGAAACGTTCGTGGCCTATGCGGGCTGGAATAACCACACCTACGTTAAGGTGCATACCGACGAGGGAATACACGGCATCGGCCAGGCTTACTCCGCCGGGCCGGACGAAGCCGTGGTGCAGGTGATTCACGACTTTGAGTCCTGGCTCACCGGCCAGGACCCCCGGAACATTGAGCACCTGGTGGCCCTCATGTACAACGGCTCGCGCTTCCCGCCGGGGGTCGTCGTGGGTGGCGCCATGAGCGGGATAGAACATGCCCTGTGGGATATCAAAGGGAAGGCGTTGGGCGTCCCCGTCTATGAGCTCCTGGGCGGCAAGTGCCGTGACCGCGTGCGGGTCTATTCCGCGCCGGGTGGCGACACGCCGGAGGCCCTGGCCGAGAGCGCCCTTCGTCTCGTGGAACGCTACGGCTTCACCGCGCTCAAGATCGGCCCGCAGCCCTCAGGCTACGCGGCGATGCCCGAAAATGCCCTGGTGCGCGCGGCGGCCCAACGGATGGAAGCGGTGCGCAAGGCCGTCGGGCCGGACGTGGACATCGGCGTGGACCCTCACGCCCGCATCTTTGAGCCGGTGCGCGCCCTGCAGATGATTGAGGCCCTGAAACCGTACCAGCCTTTCTTCGTGGAGGAGCCGATCCGCCCGGAGAACGTGGATGCCCTTGCCGCGCTCCACGCCAAGACGACGGTCCCCATTGCCACTGGCGAGAGCCTCTACACCAAGTTTCAGTTCAACTCGCTTCTCGTGCACCAGGCGGCGGACATCATCCAGCCCGACATCTGCATCGTCGGCGGCCTCCTGGAGATGAAGAAGATCGCGGCGATGGCCGAAGGCTTCTACGTCAGTGTCGTGCCCCACAACCCCATGGGCCCGGTCGCCACAGCGGTGAACGTCCACTTCGCGGCGAGCACACCGAATTTCGTGATTCTGGAGTACACGCCGGATGACAAACCGCCGCGGCGCGATGTCGTCAAAGAGCCGGTAGTGCTGAAAGATGGCTACCTGGAACTCCCCACCGCGCCCGGCCTGGGGATAGAACTGAACGAGGAAGCGTTCGCCCGATATCCCTCTCGCCGCTGGCACCGCCCGTTTCCGTTCCGCGCCGATGGCTCTATGGGATTTATTTGATAAGGGGACAACTTCGCGATGATTATTGACACGCACACGCATCTCTTCTCTGCTGATTTCGCGCGCTACCCACTGGCAGACCCGAAAGCCACCTACCGGCCTGTGACCGATGGTTCTGTGGAGAGGCTGCGGGCGCAGATGGACGAGGCCGGCGTGGACAGGGCATTGGACATCTCGCCGGGCTTCTATCGTTGGGACGTACGGTACGCGCTGGACATTCTGCAAAAGCATCGCTCGTGGCTGGCGGTGGGTGTCCTGGTGGACCCCCGCAGCCCCGACGGGCCGCAGCGCCTGGAACGATACGTGAGAGAGTATGGCGTCTCCGGCCTGAGGATCCATGGCCGCATCAATGACCTGGGGCCCTACGATGACCCGGCGACGACGCCGCTGTGGGCTAAAGCAGCCGAATTGGGCATCACTCTGGACGCCTGCGCGGCCCTGGACGAGTATCCCCAGATTGCGAAGCGGGCGGTGGAGTTTCCGCACCTGCGCATCATCCTGGACCACTGCGGCTACATCTCGCCGGGTATAGACCCAGAAGAACCCAACCTGGGGCCCGTGGTGGCGATGGCCCGCTACCCCAACGTTTATGCGAAACTGACCTTCTTCGGCTCGGCCAGCAAGGGTGAATATCCCTTTACTGACGTACACTGGATGGCGCGAGAGATCATCAACGCCTTCGGGCCGGAACGCTGCATGTACGGCAGCAACTTCCCTACGGTGCAGTATAACGCTAAAATGAGTTACAGGCAGACGGTGCAACTCGTGGCAGAAGTTTTAGATTTGAGTCCCCAAGAACGCAAGTGGATATTGGGTGACACTGCCGCCAGACTCTGGCGATGGGGGGAGCAAACAGTGTAGTGGCAGGCCCTCACCCTTGCCCCTCTCCCAAAGTTGGGAGAGGGGTGCAGACTCCCTCTCCCCATCGGGGAGAGGGCAGGGTGAGGGGCGAACCTCAATACAAACCTAAAGATCAGGAGGAACCATGACTCAACATCTGCGTCTGCGCGTGCCGCGCTACGATTTGGATCTGGACATTGAACTGCTGCCCGACCTGGCGCCGAACATGTCGGCGGCCCTGGCGGCGGCAGCCCCCTACACCGGGCTGGTGAACGTGGAGACCAGTTACAGCAGCGTCATCGTCATGCGTCTGCCCCATTTCTACCGTCCGCTGCCGCTGGAGAATCCAACCGGCTTCCCCATCCCTGGCGATGTGCTCCTCTTTGACCAGGGCTACGGCGTTGACCTCGTCATCTACCACCAGCGGGCCGGGCTCCCTTACAACGAAACTGGCTACATCACCGGCAATCGCGTCGGCTTCGTCACCAACCTCACGGCAGAGGCGAAGGAAGGATGCCGGCGGGTCTGGAGCGAGGGATCTGCCTGGGGCGCGCTGGGCTCTGCCAACGCCAACGCCGTGAAAGCGGTGAAGGACGACCGCGCCGCGGCTGCCGCCGAGATTGAGAAACGCCGACAGGCATGGCAGCGACGGACCTTCCGCGACCATAAGGGGCCGGAGCCCACAGGTGGCCGGCGTGTCGCCCTCATTATCCCAGAATACAACGCCCGCACCATCGTGGAATTGAACGAGCAACGCGCACCCGAGGCCAGCGAGAATACCTGGGACAACCTGCCGGTGGATACAACCCTGATGCACGGGCGCGCTTCGGGCGCAGAGATGTTCACCGAGGTCGGCAACAAGTGGCACTGGACGCCGAAATATGAGAACAAAATCCTCTACCCCATCCCCGGCGACATGGTCTATTACTTCGGCCCCGCGCCCCGCATCCAAATCAACTACTTCTACGGGCGCGGCTCCATCCCGGCGGGGATCCCCAACCCGGAAGTAGGAAACCTGGCGGGCTGGTCGGTGGGCGACTTCAGCGAGTTCGCCGACGGCTGCTATCGCATCAGTTTTGAGGGCTGGAAGACGTTGGTTGTAGAAAGGGCAAAATAACGTGAAGATCACCGATGTCACCCTGACCCCTGTCCACACGCGGCGGGAAACCGGCCTGGTTTCGCCCCACGTCATTGTGGAACTCGCCACCGACGAGGGGTTGGTCGGCCTGGGCGAGATGTCCGATTTCGGCCACATCCCTCCTTACATGTCGCCCTACGTAGAGGGGCTGGAGGCCGCCCTCAAAGAAACTCTCGTCAGGCGCGACCCCTTTGACCTGGCCCGCACCGAAGAATTGGTACGCCAACGCCATTTCGGCGGCTCGTCTGCCTCTCTCGTCGCCTGTAGCATAGACCTGGCCTTGTACGACCTCCAGGGCAAGGCGCTCGGTAGGCCGGTGTATGACCTCCTGGGCGGCAAGGTGCGCGACCGCATCCCCGTCTGCTACCCCATCTTCGCCATGCGCAACCCTGAGGACGTGGAGCAGAACCTGAAGCGGGTAGCTGACCGGCTGGCCGAAGGGCACACGATGATTCGCCTTTACTTCGGCCTGAACCTGGACCTGGATGAGGCCTTTTTGGACGGCGTGCGACAGCGGTTTGGCAAACAGGTGCAGATCAAGTCACTGGACGCGGGCGGCGCGCCCTTCAACTGGCAGCAGGCGATCCAGGCTATCCGGCGGCTCCGGCAGTACGATTTCATGCTGGTGGAGTCGCCCTGCCGCCGCAGCGGTATTGAGGGCATGGCCGAGGTGCGCCGCCAGGTGGATGTGCCCATCAGCGAGCATGTCGGCTCGGCTGCCGACGTGCTGCGTCTGGCGCAGGCGAATGCGGTGGACATCATCAACATTTGTCTCTCGTCCCTCGGCGGCATCTACCTGGCGCGCCCGGTCTTTGCCGTCGCTCAGGCGGTCGGTGTGGCGTGCCTGATCGGGACGACCCAAGAACTCTCCATCGGCACCTCAGGCCAGGCGCAACTAGGCGCAGCCATGCTCAACCTGGACTATCCCTGCGATCCCGTCGGGCCGATCTTGTATCAGGATGACGTCGTCCGCCAGCGCGTCCGCTACGAACAGGGGCACCTCATCGTGCCTTCTGGCCCCGGCCTGGGGATGGAGATAGATCGCGACCTTCTACATTCGCTGCGTCGCGACCTTTTCGCGGACCGGATCGGGTGGTAGGGCAAGCACCAGGCTCTCACCCCTCTCCTAGAAGGTCTTGAGCGCAGGCCAGTGTTTATGTTTCAGGCTCTACGTCGCAGTTTCCCCCTCACCCCGCCCTCTCCCCAGTGGGGAGAGGGCGGGGTGAGGGGAGAACCTTGCCATAAGTCAAATACGTGATAGGCCAAGTCAGCAGAGGGGAGTGGCGGCTAAGATGTCAGAGATGGCGTTACCGCGGCGACGGCTAGGACACACCGGATTTCAGGTATCTATTCTGGGAGCCGGCGGCTGGCTTGGGTTGTTGTATGAGCCGAGAGGAGGGGGCGGTTCTGGTCTATGGGGGACGACCTCCCAGGATCAGGCATTGCGAGAGAAGGCGGCCATAGAAGCCGTGCACCGCGCGGTGGCCCTCGGCATCAACTATTTTGACACCGCGCCGATGTACGGCAACGGCGAGGCCGAGCGACTCCTCGGCGTGGGGCTCAGTGCTCTGCTGCCAGAGGCGCGGGCAGGCTTGATCGTCTCCACCAAGGTCGGCTGGCACCCGGAGCGTCCCCACCGTTACGATGCCGACTCTGTGCATTGGTCGCTAGAGCAGAGCCTGCGCAAACTCTTTACCGACCGTTTGGGTATCGTGCACATCCATTATCCCCTCACCGACGAACACATGGATGAAATGCTGGGGCGCGGGGGAGCCGTAGAGGCGCTGGAAAGGCTGAAGGCCCAGGGCGTCGTCGGCGCGATCAGCCTGGGTGTGCGTCCCCACCGCTTCCTGCGCCGGGCCATCATGAGCAGGCGCTTTGACGCCATCATGACGCCTTATGACTACAGCCCGCTGCGCGCTTCTGCCGCACCGATTATTGAGTTAGCGGCGGCGCACGATGTGGGCGTCATCAACGCTTCGCCCTACATCGGCGGTTTGCTGGCCGGTGTGGATCCCGACCTCGCCGCGGCCCAACGCCCGCCCGACCTGGCCAGAGACCTGGAGCGCGCGCGGGCGCTGTGGCAATGGTGTCAGGCACGCAATCTGGACCTGGGCGTGCTCGCCATGCAGTTTAGCCTGCGCAATGAGCACATCGCCACGACCCTGGCAGGCCCTCGTTCCATGGCTGAAGTGGAAGCCAACGTCCGCCATGCGACAACACCCGTACCTCGTGATGTCTGGGCTGACCTGGACGCGTTCTTGCAGTCCCTCGGCCCCTGGGCCCCCGGCGGCGAGGCAGGGGTGCCGGCGTAGCGAGAAGAAAAAAGGAAGACAAATAGATAGTGGCATCTGCCGCCACGGAGACAGGGGGATGCACACCATCTCCGGCTACATCGCCGAACCGGCCAAAGGGTTGCTGCACATTCGCCGCGGGCATGGCTGCCTGGGCACGTGGCAGGCGTATTCCGTATAGGGTTTCGGGTGCGTTGAACCTAGTAGTCGTCAGACAAGATAGGAGAGGTGCTTATGACCGGAGCGAAACCGCAGAACGGGCTACCGAGACGGCGGCTAGGGAGCACGCCTTATGAGGTAACCGTGCTGGGTGTGGGTGGTTGGTTGGGTCTTCTGGATGATCCTAAGGCAGACCGCACGATTAAAGAAGCGGCGGCAATAGAGGCCGTGCGGCGCGCGGTGGACCTCGGCGTGAACTACTTTGACACCGCGCCCGGCAACGGTGGCGGTGAGGCCGAGCGCCACCTGGGGCTGGGGCTGAAAGAACTGGGGCCGGAAGAACGAGCGCACCTGGTGGTATCTACCAAAGTCGGCACGCATCCTAAGCGACTCAACCACTACGATGCGGGTTCTATCTTCTGGTCGGTGGAGCAGAGCCAGCGCATTCTCTACACCGACCATATAGACCTGATCTTCATCCACGATCCGGTCACAGATGCCCACATGGATCAGATTCTGGGCCCCGGTGGTGCGGTGGAGGCTCTTGAGAAATTGAAGGCTCAGGGAGTTATCGGGGCCTTCGGCATGGGCGTGCCCTGGCACCACTTTCTGCGGCGGGCCATCGCCGATGGGCGGTTTGATGCTATCTTGACCTCCTACGACTACAACCTGGTGCGCGCCTCCGCCGGGCCGCTGATAGAAATGGCCGCGGCGCTCGGCCTGGGCGTGGTGAACGGCTCGCCCTACAACGCGGGCCTGATGGCGATGGATCCGGTCGTCGCCGCTGCCCGTCGCGGGCAGCCCAGGGCCGGAGACCTGGCGCGTGCTCGTGCGTTATGGCACTGGTGCCGGGCGCGCGGCGTGGAATTGGGCGCGGTTGCGGTGCAGTACAGCATCCGCAACGAGCGCATCGCCGCGACTCTCGCCGGCCCGCGCGACCCTGCCGAAGTAGAAGCCAACGTCCGCCATGCGACGACACCGCTGCCACCGGACATCTGGGAGGCACTGGATACCTTCCTTGCTACCCTCGGCCCCTGGCCGCAGGGGGGCGAGGCATGGACACCCAAATAGGAGAGAGCATGTCTGACCGCATGAAGGCCAACCTGCGAGGTGTGATCCCGATCCTGGCAACGCCCTTCACCGAGGACAACGAGGTAGATAAAGAGGATGCCCGCCGTCTGATTGAACATTTGCTCGCGCAGGGCGTTCACGGCGTTGCTGCCACGGGCGGTTCCGGCGAGGTGCGAATGCTCACGCGGGCGGAGCGGGAATGGCTGGTATCTCTGGCAATGGAGCAGATTGCCGGGCGCGTGCCGGTGCTGGTCGGCGTCTCGGCTCCCACCACCGAGGAGGCGGTACACCATGCTCGCTATGCCAGTCGGGCGGGGGCCGCGGGCGTTTTCGGGGTCGTTCCCGATAGCGCCCTGGGAGACGAAGAGGCGATGTTCCAGCACTACCGCGCTATCGCTGCCGTGGTGGAGTGTCCGGTATTTATCCAGGACACCGACCAGCAACAGGTTCCCATCAGCCTCATCGTCCGCGCGGCCCGTGAGTTACCCCCGGTTCGCTACGTGAAAGAGGAAACCAGACTGGTTCAACATAAGATCAGCGCTATCCTTGCGGCTTGCGAAGACCGGCTCCAGGTCGTCTCCGGCGCAGGCGGCACCACGATCTTGGCCGAGTTGCGGCGCGGGGCTGTCGGCGTGATGCCGGGGAGCGTCTATGCCGGGCCGCTGGCTAAGATCTACGATTTGTACCAGGCAGGTGAACTCGCCGCCGCCCGCGCCGAGTATTACCGTATCTTACCACTGATCGTCTGGCGCAGCCCCATGTACCTCGCCGGGATGAAGGAAGTGCTCTACCGCCAGGGGATTTTTAAGACCTCTCTGGTGCGCGAACCGTCCCCGGCCCTGGATGACCTGGATCGCGAGGAACTGACCGCCATCCTGGACTCCATCGGTGAACCGTACTGAGGATGATACGTCAAGATTCTTGAGGAGGTGAGCGCAAATGTCTGACAAACCGAAGACTTTGGTAATTGACACGCATCTGCATTTCTGGGACCTGGCGACTTACAAGGGTCACGACGACTGGCTGCAAGGGACACCGAGTATCAACCGCAATTTCCTCCCCCCTGATCTCAAGCCCCACATGGATGCCTGTGGCGTGGATCAGGCTGTCATTGTTGAAGCCGCGCGCAACTCCCATGCGCTCAACCTCTGGTGGCTGGAACTGGCAGCCCGCTACGGCTACATCGGTGCGGTAGTCGCAGGCTGTGCGCTGGAACAGGACAACTTATCCGCCTGGCTTGATGAGTACGCGCAGAGCCCTTACTTTGTTGGCGTGCGCACGTCGCCGGCAGGCCCGTCGGATGGCTGGACAGAGAACAAGTTGACGGAGCGAGGATTAAGAGAACTGATGCGTCGTGACCTCAGCCTTGATCTCCTGGTGAATTACGACGCGTTCCCGGTAGTGGGGCGCTTGGCTGCCCAACACCCCAGCCTGCGCATCATCGTGGACCATTGCGGTAACCCGCCAGACCGTGAGGGGAAACTTGACCTCTGGCGGGCAAACCTGGCTCCGTTGGCAGCCCATCCCAACATCGTGGTCAAGTACTCATCCCTCTTGCTTTACACCTATCCGGATATATCGGTGGCACGCCTCCGGCCTGTAGCGGAATTCTTGATTGAGAAGTTCGGCGTTGACCGCCTGCTGTGGGGGAGCAACTGGCCGGTGGAACTGCTCGGTGGCACGTATGAAGAAGCCTTCCACACCATGCGAGGAGCCGCCGAACCGCTGACAGCCGAAGAGCGCGCGGCCCTGTTCGGCGGAAACGCGGCGAGGTTCTATCGCGTGCAAAGGAGAAGATCGTCGTAGGCTCAGACGTCACTGTGCTCGCACGGGCATCTATGGCGCGGGTATTAGCAGTTATACCTGAACAAGAACCCGAGCGTAGCCCCTACCTGAATTCCTTTACCCTAACTCTGAACAGTTACCGAGTGTATTTCTTTTGACAAAGTCTTAGGGCTGTGGTAATATCTGCCCCAACAATCGCATAGCCTGTAGCGACACTCTTATCCAGAGAGGCGGAGGGACCGGCCCTGTGAAGCCTCGGCAACCTGCTACAGCGGCTAATGGCGACGTGAGACGAGCCGCTAGTCTGGTGCCAATTCCGGCAGCGTTCTACTGGAAGATGAGAGGGTCTTGCAAAGACGCCCCCCTTTCGCTTCACGAGGGGGGTTTTTGTACCCTGCGGTCTAATTCATTTTGGAGGGGAACTGTATGCAGGTGCTCAAATTCGGCGGGACATCGGTCGGCAACGCGCAGGCTTTCGTCCAGGTTGCCGAGATTGTGCAGGCGGCGCGCCAACAAGATGCCGATACGGTCGTCGTCACTTCGGCCATGTCCGGCGTCACCAACCAACTCTTTGCCGCGGCTCGGGCAGCTGCCACGGGCGATCACGATGCCTACCTGCGGGCGCGGGATGAACTCCTCGCCAAGCACCAGATGGTCGCCGGCCAATTGGTCACCGATGGCACCGAACGGGCGGCCTTAGGCCGTCTGCTAGAGGAGCGGTTGCAAGGGTTTGAGCGTCTTTGTCGCTCCATTGCCATTCTGGGCGAACTGACTGCGCGCGGGCTGGATGTGGTCGCGGGCATGGGCGAGCGCCTGGCTGCGCCTCTCCTGGCCGCCGTCTTGCGGGCGCGCGGCCTTCCTGCCGAGGCGGTGGATGCCGCCGACCTCATCGTGACAGATAACAACTTCGGTGCAGCCGAGCCGCTGATGGAGGCCAGCCGCGATAAGTCGCGCAACAAACTTCTGCCGCTGCTGGCAAGGGGCATTTTGCCCGTCTGTACCGGCTACGTGGGCGCGACGGTTGAGGGCATCCCCACGACCCTGGGCCGCGGCGCGTCAGATTACTCTGCCACCATCCTGGGGGCCTGTCTGGATGCCCGCGAGGTGCAGATTTGGACCGACGTGGATGGCATCCTTACCGCCGACCCTCGGGTGGTTCCTCAGGCCCGCACCCTGCCGGAACTCTCCTATGGCGAGACGGCGGAACTGGCTTACTTCGGGGCCAAGGTCCTGCACCCCAACGCGGTTCACCCTGTCATAGATAAAGGCATCTCACTCCGCATCCTCAACACCTTCAACCCCAAGCATCCTGGCACGCGCGTTGTGAAGGACGCGCACCTCACCGATGGCACGGTCAAAGCCATCAGCGCCATCAAGGGTCTCTGCATGATCGCGGTGGAAGGCCGTGGCATGATGGGCGTGCCCGGCATCGCCGCGCGCACTTTCGCCGCCGCCGCCCGCCAGAAGGCCAATGTGCTGATGATTTCGCAGGCTTCCTCGGAGCAGAGTATTTGCTTCGTGATCCCACAAGGGGATCGCGCGAAGGTGGTGCCGGCGTTGGAGGCCGAATTCCACGCGGAATTGACGCGGCGGCTGGTTGACCAGGTCTCTGCCATGGAGAACATCGTCATCGTCGCGGTGGTGGGCTACGGTATGCGCGGCATCCCCGGCATCGCGGCCAAAGTCTTCGGCGCGCTGGGCGAGGCGGCCATCAACGTGATCGCCGTGGCGCAGGGTTCGTCCGAAGCCAACATCTCGCTGGTGGTCGCTCAGGGTGATGCGGACGAGGCCGTGCGCCAGATTCACACCGCGTTCCAGTTGGATAAACTCCCTGTGACCGCTGGCGCACCGGCCCGCTAACCGCTATGAGCATACCTCGCAACGTGCCGGTCATCCTCTTCGGCGTGGGAGGTGTTGGCCGCGCCCTCGTGCGCCAGGTGCTTGCCGCGCGTTCCCGCCACGCGTCGCGCCTCCACCTGCGTCTGGAGTTCGTCGCGCTGTGCGACCGCACTGGCGCGGTCGTGGATGTGCACGGTCTCTCCGACGACACTCGGAGCGCCCTGCTGGCCGCCAAAAGCGCGGGGACGCCGCTGCGTCAGACTCCCACGGGCCATAGTCAACCGGACCCGAACATCATCCTAGAAGTGGCCGGGCGCGACGGCGCGATTGTCATAGACTGCACAGCCAGCGACGACACCTGCCCCGCGCTCCTGATGGCTCTTGGGCAGGGCTATGGCGTGGTCTTAGCCAACAAACGCCCGCTGACGGGCTCCTGGGCGACCTATCGCCAGTTCATGGCGAGCCCTCGCCTGCGCTACGAGGCGACGGTGGGCGCGGGGTTGCCGGTCATCGGCACGCTGCGCAACCTGTTGGATGCAGGCGACCAGGTGACCGCCATAGAAGGCGCGTTCTCCGGCACGTTGGGGTATCTCTGTAGCCAACTGCAAAGAGGCGCGTCGTACTCCGCCGCCGTGCGGGCCGCGCATCGCCTGGGCTACACGGAGCCTGACCCGCGCGACGACCTCGGCGGCATGGATGTGGCCCGCAAGGCCCTTATCCTGGTGCGGATGCTGGATTGGCCGCTGGAACTGACCGACATAACCGTTGAGACGCTGTATCCGGCAGCCCTGTCGGGGCTTTCTGTGCCCCAGTTCCTGGAATCTATCAAAGTCCTGGATGAGCCTTACGCGATGCGGGTACAGGCGGCGCAGGCTCAAGGCCAGGCTTTGCGCTACCGGGCAGAGGTGCGGGAGGGCCGCTGCCAGGTGGGGATGGAGCCGGTTCCCCTTGACAGCCCCTTGGGGCGCTTGCAGGGGACGGACAACCTGATCGCTTTTCACAGCGCGCGCTACGCGGCCTCGCCGCTGGTGGTGCAAGGCCCCGGCGCAGGGGTGGAAGTGACCGCCGCGGCCATCCTGGCCGACATCCTGGCCCTGGCCGCGCTGGCTTGAGGTAAGTAGGTAGTATGTCATTCTGAGCGGGTTGACCCCAAAACTATCTCCACAAAGCCATGACCAGCGAAGAATCTCGCCCTGCTCTGAGATGCTTCAACCCATAGTGTATAGATCTGCACACTGTGTATCCTGCAAACAGCGGGCCTGAATATGGCAGATGGTCAATACTACGTCTATATCATGACAAACAAATCGCGAACGCTCTACACTGGTGTCACAAACGACCTTGAACGACGCGTCTATGAGCATCGGCATAAACTCGTACCGGGGTTCACCAACAAGTACAACATC
>JADYZS010000390.1 GCA_020853075.1 Anaerolineae bacterium
AGCAGTTGGCGGACGATCTCGTTCTCCTCCGCCCCCTCCAGAACCGCGATCACGTCCAGGATCAGATGATCGGTCTGGGCCAGCAGACTCTCAAGGGAGATGCTGGACTCGCCGCGCGCAGTATCATCTAAGGTGCGGATCAGCGACCACACCTGGTAGAGGAGGCTGGCCGGCTCGTCAAACAGCTCGCGGATGAACATGGCCTCCGAGTAGCGCCCGGTGAGCCGGAAGATGTTATACATGCGTTTAGCGGCCTTGCCATAGTTGATGTCCCTGGTGAGGTACTTCTTGACCTCTCGCTCCAGCGCCGCCACGTAATCATCCAGCGCGTCAGCCGAGACGTGCTGGGCCAGTTTGGAGAAGATCGGCACCGACTCGGCCTCCAGATAGACCTCCTGGAAGTAGGGATCCAGGTAGCCGTCCAGCGGTGTGATGGCGCCGTCGGCGGCCTCCCACGTGACATCCAGCATGTTGCTGGCATTGGCCAGGCGACCACGCACCGTGTCGGCCACGACCCAATCTAGCTTGCACCAGCCTGGCTGGAGTGCGACATCGTCCAGCGTACCACAGCAGGCGTACCGTCGGGCTGGAACCCCTCAATCTGTCCGGCCGCGATCTGAGCAGGTTCCCAACCGATAGGTGATCCGGCTTTGCAGGTCCGCCCCTCCACGACTATATCCTGGGGGTAGGAACCGAACTTCACCTCTATCAGTTGATAGGTCGGCCCCTTCATCGTAGAGAGGGCTTTGTCGCGCATCAGGCCAGACAGGATGCGACACGCTTCTTCCTTTGTGAGCGCAATGATGTTCACCCGTTCAAAGTAGTCACTGTCTCCAGGGTAGGTTTGGATCTTGGACTGGGCCGAGGAGCCGGAGAGCGCCAGGGCCGTCTCCACGACGCCCGGCTGATCTTTGAACTCTACCAGGCGACCGATCTCGCGATAGTAGGCCAGTTCCTGCGGGGTGAAATCCAGCATCACCACGCGGTGGCCGAACACTCCGGTCCGTTCATCCACTTGCACGTCTTCTTTCGCCTGCGCCGCAGCGATGCTGGTCACCCATTGCAACGCCTCGGCCTCGTCCATCTCAACACCGAGGCGACGGGCAGACTCAATGATCGCCGCCAGTGATTCCAGTGGGCTCGTCTGTGGTTCAGGGTTCACGGGTTACCTCCACTAAGGGATCTGGAAGCCAGTTCCATCCTCTCCGCCGAGCCTCCTCCAGCATCGCGCGAAACAGGATAGCCTGGTCTAGGGCATCGCGTAAAGCGTGGTGCGTCAACTCCTGGCGACGACCGTAGCGGGCAGCAACGTGGCGCACCGAGGTCTCAAACCAGCGCGCGCCAGTGAGGCCCATGTAGAACGATTTCAGGTCCAGGGCGGCGTGACCAAAGGGATTGCGACCCAGGTAACGGTGAAAATAGTCTGCGACAAACATCCAATCAAACGGCGCGTTGAATGCAACGAACACAGGTCGCCCTTCCGCGGGCATCTGCGCCTGTGCCCACGCCTCAAACTGTGCCAGGGCCTCGGCTGGCGGCCGCCCACGCTTGGCCAGTTCGGCGAGCGTGAGCCCGTGGATAGCCATCGCCTCGGGTATGGAGCCAGGCCGGTCGGGCTTTAATTCTACGTAAAACGTCTGAGCCGGATCATAGACCAAGCAGGCGCCAATAGAGAGGAGGGCGTGATGGCTGGGATGGGGCCCAGCCGTCTCAGTGTCAATTGAGATGAAGACCTCGTCACTTGCAGCCATGCGCCTCTACAGAACGAAGGAGTTGGATTCGTGCTGCATTAGAGCCTGACAAGGGTGCCGCGTCAAGCCCACCCACGCGCGTTAGGATTGTCGCAGTTCCCTTTTCGCAGCAAAAGAAGTATAATCAGGTTATAAGCTGCGCGCTGGGAGGTAGCATGGCAGTCGGCGTCCTGGAGGAGAGGCAGACGGAGCAGGCACTCCGCCCGCTGGCATCCTGGCGAGACCAGGGACAGGTAGCCGACCTCATCGCCGACCAGAGGGAAGATGTTGATCGCAGGGTACACGAGGCAGTGCGGGATGGTGCGCCGGACGGTGGCTTTACCCTCTCCATCATCGCCTCCCCATACGAGGAAGAACTGTCACCGCACACGCTGGCGAACTACGTGCAGTTCGTGGGAAGCGGGCGGAAGTATGCCGGAGTTATGACAACGTAGGGGCATGGCGTGCCATGCCCCTACGGATTGCTACCAGCCTCTGACCGGTGGAAGTATGCAGAAAATGGAGCCTAACCGTGAATGACATCACCATGCAGGCTGCTCAGTGGCGTGAACTGTGCCAACGCATCTTCCAGGCCTGGGGTGCGCCGGAGGACATCGCTGCCTGCGTCGCCAACTCCCTCGTAGAAGCCGATCTCGCGGGCGTCTATTCCCACGGCGTCGTCCGCATCGGCAACTACTACAACTTCGTCAAACCCGGTTGGTGGCATCCCGAACAGCGCCCAGAGGTCATCCGGGAATCCGCTGCCATGGCGATAGTAGATGGGCATTGGGGGTTCGGACAGCCAGCGGTGCACAAGGGGCTACAACTGGGGATAGAGAAAGCGCGAGCGCAGGGGATCGCCGGAGTGGGCATAGTTCGCACAGGCCACATCGGGCGCTAGGGTGAGTACGTGGATAAGGCGGCTGAGGAAGGGATGATCGCGTTGATGGGAGTGAACAACGGGAAGAACGGCGGCTGGGTGACTCCCTACGGCGGCAGGGAGCGGGTCTTTTCCACCAACCCCATCGCCGCGGCGGTGCCGGCGAGTAAGCATCCTGCCTTCATGATGGATTTTGCCACCACGGTGGTAGCGGCGGGCAAACTGGAATTGTCACCTGACAAGGATATGAAGATACCGGAGGGCTGGGCTATTGACGCTCAAGGCCGGCCAGCCACCACCTCACGTGCCTACATAGAGGGAGGCGCGATGCTCCCCTTCGGAGCGCACAAAGGCTACGCCCTTCTCTTGCTGGTGGAACTCCTGGCCGGCGCGCTGACCGGAGCCGGCGTGGCGCAGGAACCGACAGGGTCACCGTCCGAGGGAGCCGGTGGCAACGCGACCTTCATCATAGTCCTGGACATCCCGCACTTCACCGACGTGGAGCAGTTCTATGCCGACGTGGACGGATTGTTTGACCGGCTTAAGCGGGTGAAACCGGCAGCAGGCTTCAAGGAAGTGATTATCCCCGGCGAACCGGAAGCGGCGGCGCGGGTGAAGAAGGCGGGAGAAGGGATCACGGTTCCAGGCCCAATCTGGGAGCAAATCAAGGCTATCGCAACCGAAGGGAAGGTGAGTCTGGATGACATTGAAGGAGAATCCAAATGATCACACCGAAAGTTGGGTTCATCGTGTACGGAGTGCACAAGGACGGTCTCCTTGATCCCATGGGCACGCCGTTCATTGACGACGCTCTCATAGCCGCGGCGAAGGAGAGCCTGCGGGCGGCAGGCCTGGAACTGGTGGAGCATGACGTAATCTTGGCTACAAAGGCGGAAGCGCGCACCTGTCTGAGCAAATTCAGGAAACAGGACAACGTGGATGCGATCATTTTGTTTTCCGGCACGTGGGTCTGGGCTGCCCATCTGGCGGCTGCCATCCGTGATTTCGCCACCACTGGCAAAGGGATACTATTGTGGACTAACCCAGGTTCTCAAGGTTGGCGGCCGGTCGGCGGCCTGGTCTTACACGGCGCATTAAAGGAGATCGGCATCCTGCACCGCTTCGTCTATGGCGACTACCGCGACCCCCAGGAAATCGGACGCATCGTATCTTATTGCCGGGCCAGCCACCTGAAAAACCGGCTGAACATGAGCACCATCGGCGCGTTCGGCGGCAGGGGGATGGGACAGACCTGCGGCGTCGCCGACCCCTCCCAGTGGATGCGCGTTTTCGGGGTGGACATTGACTCGCGGGATACGACGATGCTCCTTGAGACGGCCAAGGCCGTCACGGCAGCGGAATTGACAGAAGCACGGGCGCGCACCCAGTTGTTGTTCAGCGACTCCGTTCCCCAGGACGCGATGGCCGAGCGTTCTCTACGCCTCTACGTAGCCCTCAAGAAAATTGTCGCGCGCGAAGGTTGGGAATTCTACACGATCCAGTCGTTCCCCGGTTTGAGTGATGATTACAGCGCTACCTCGTTTGCGCAGAGCATGATGTTGGAAGATGGGGTAGGGACCTCCACGTTGAGCGACTTCAATACCGCGATGACCGTCAAGTTGTTGACCGATCTCAGTTCCGAGCGCGTCTATTACGGCGACCTTCAACACATTGATAAACGCAGCCGCGAGATCAAGATCATCGGCGATGGGGCCTGTCCTCCCTCGTTGGCCGGAACGGTGGGGCCGGCGCGCTTCGCGCAACACGGTATTCCCACAGAAGGCGCGGCCGGCGGCTTATCGGTGGAACTGACCTGCAAGCCGGGCACTGGTGTACTTGCCAGGCTGGGCCGCTACAAGGGCGAGTTTGAGATGATCCTGGCCCGCTGTACCATCACCGAGCCATCCGCCGGAGAGTTGGCGACACGTAAACTGGAAAGCGGTATTCCGTTTTGGCCGCACGCCTTCGTCACCCCCAAATGTGACATAGACGCTCTGATTGAAGCGTGGAATAATGAATACGCCGTGCTTGGTTACGGCGCGCGCCTGTACGACGATCTGCTTGCGTTCTGTGAATTGACGGGAATCAAGGCGATTGCGCTCTAGGGCTTAGTCTGGTCACTATCTTTGCACTTAGATAGCCTGAGTTGGCAGGCACGGTTTCTGGGAACACGACAGGGATGCCTCCCACCCTAAGGTCCCGAGGAGGAGCCCGGGAGAATGGGGCTGTCAACGCGGCGAAAGCCGCGCGTTAGTATGGTCGCAGTTCCCTTTTCGCAGCAAAAGGAGTATAATCGGGCTAATCAATATCTAACGATGTGGTGCTGGATGCAGACAATTAGCCCGGAGCATCTGCACATCCTGCGCACAATACACGCACGGCTTGAGAACAGCGGCTTGAACTGGGTTGTTACGGGTAGCCTCGGCTTTGCCCTGCAAGGTATCCTGGTAGAAGTCCGTGACATTGATATACAGACTGATAAAGCCGGAGCCTACCGCATTGAAGAACTGTTCTCCGAGTGTGTGACAAGGAGAGTAGCCTTTTCTGCGGCGGAGAAGATTTGTTCCTACTTTGGTGCACTCATGATAGATGGCATCAAAGTGGAGATTATGGGTGATATTCAGAAGCGGCTTGAGGATGGAGCCTGGGAAGACCCTGTAGATTGGGAATCTCATAAACGGTTTGTAGAGTTTGCAGAAATGAAAGTGCCCGTCTTGTCCTTGGCATACGAGTATCAGGCATATCTGAAGTTGGGGCGGCTGGAGAAGGCAGAAATGCTCAGGAAGTGGTTGAGTAGCCGGCCTTGTCTGGGGGGAGTGTAGGAGGCATGGCAGTCGGCGTCCTGGAGGGGAGGCAGGCGGAGCAGGCGCTCCGCCCACTGGACCCCCGGCGAGACCTGGGACAGGTGGCCGACCTCATCGCCGTCGCCTTCGCGGGCGACCTGGAACCGGAGGGGCAGGCCGCGCTGCGCGACCTGCGCGCCATCAGCCGCTTGGGGCCCATGCTCACCGTCGTCAGCCACACCAGCGCCGAGTTCCAGTCCTTTTACGGCGGCTTCGTTTGGGTGGAAGACGGGCGCGTCGTCGGCAACGTGACGTTGCAGCGCAGTGACCCCTACGGCCAACGCTGGCAAATCGCCAACGTGGCCGTCTATCCCGCCTACCGCGGACGCGGCATCGCTCGCGCCCTGATGGAAACAGCCCTGGTCTATATTGAAAAGCAGGGAGGCAGTTGGGCGGTCCTCCAGGTGCGGGCCGACAACCCGACGGCCAAAGGGCTCTACGAGCGTTTAGGTTTTGAGCCGATCACCACGACAGCGGAACTGCGGCTGGCGCGCGTGCCTACATCCGTGCCAACGCCTGCGCCGCTCCCCGGTTTGCACCCGCGCCCCCGTTCCGATTGGCAACAGGAGCACACCCTGGCCCTGGCTGCCACGCCACCGTTGGCCCAGTGGTGGCAACCCGTGCGGGCCGAATCGTTCCGGCCCGCCCTGGAGGCACGCCTGGTAGAAACGTTGGCCGTCCTCGCCGGCCAGCGACGCGTGATCCGCGAGGGGATCTACGCGGGGAGCCGCCTCCTGGCCGCGCTCACCATCCACGCGGCGCGCTGGGGC
>JADYZS010000391.1 GCA_020853075.1 Anaerolineae bacterium
GCAACTGCCGAACAGGAGCCGTTCTGCCCCCACCGCCTCAGCCATGACCTCTGCCTGCCCTGGCAGGCAGACGCGGTGCGCTTCCAGGTATAGGTTGGGATTGATGGCAACCTCGGCCAGGACTTCCGCCAGCACCCAATAAGAGACGTTGGTCAGCACCAGAGGGAGCGCAAGTCCTTGTGCTGCGCGTGCAGCCTGTGCAGTCATCCCCGACACGCCGACTTCAACCAGCGCCGGTCGTCCCGTGCCTGCCACCGCTGCGAGGGTGCGGCGGAAACTCGCACTTTCCAGCGACCATCCTTGTTCCTGCGGGAAGAAGCGGAAGGCCACACAGCCCGCCTCGGCCCAGCGCGCCACCTGATCCCACGCGCCCCAGTTGCGGGGGTCCACTACTGCCACAGGCGCCAGGGACGGATGAGCGCGGCAAACAGCGAGCGTCTCCGCGTTCCCCACCTCGCTATCAAAGAGTAGCGCCGTACGCGAATAGACCAGCGCGCGCCCGATGTCATTGGCCTCCAAGACTCGGAGGAGGGTGGGCAACGAAGCATCGTGCTCTTGGGTGGGATGAGAGCCCAAAAGGGTGTCTATATCAACGATCATGAGGACTGTCTCTCCTACACTACACCGCTATCCTGGCCTTCCCAGCGCAACAGTTCCAGAACGCCATCGGCGCGGGCCACAAGGATTCTATCCTCTCCCAACAAACACATCTTGCGCGCCTCTACCGGCCACCAGCCCACGATATGCCAGTCATCGGCCAGCGCCAACACTCCCTGGCGCGTTGCCACGGCCAGGATGCCCGGACCGGCCAGCCTTTGCAACCATACGACTGGTGCGCCCACCCGCAGCCGTCGCCTCGGCTGTCCATCTGCCTGGCTGAAGGCAGCCACAAAGCCATCGGCCCCACCCGTGATGATCTCCTGTTGGCCGTCATTTTCATACGCCACGCAGGCGGTGATGGGTGTGCCACCTTCTATCTTCCACAGCCACTCCCTCTTGGCAAAGGAGAGAACGCCAAAGCCCGCATCGGCAGCAGCCAACACGTGTCCGCCCTCTCGTTCGCTGCCCGCAAGCCAGTGGAAGGCCACCGAGTGGCCGGTGACGAAAGGGATGACCTTGCGCAAACCGCGAAACATCCCCTGCCGCGCGCCGCCGAAGGAGACAGTCTCTCCACTAGGAGCAAGTCCCTCTCGCCTTTCATAGACGGTGATACCGTGGCTCCAACGGTTGCGTACCCACAGTTCTTTGGGACCTTGCCCGTCCGGCGGGCACGCGAGGAGGTCCGTCTGAAAAGAACCATCGGCCCAACTGTGTCCCAGGATACGACCATCCGGATCCAGGAAGACATTCACGGCGTAGGCTCCCACCACGAGCGCGGCACGGCCATCCCCCCCCCGATGCCACACACCCACCCCATTGGCGACATACACCAGGCCAAAGAAGATGTCATTCCGCTGGCGACATTCCGCGGCCAGTGGGATAGTCTGGCGCTGGGTGCCATCGGGAGATATGGTTACAAGATCTCCATTCTGCAAACCCAGGCAGAGGATGCGGCGGCCATCGCCATCAAGGTCATGACAAGAGATGTGGTGAACCGGGCTGGGCAACTGCTGTCGCCAGCGCTCGCTGCCGTCGGCAGCCAACACGATTAACTCGTCGGCGACATTCACGACCACCGCTTCCAAGTGCCCATCTCCATCCAGATCGGCGCTCAACAGGTGGTGAACCGGCGGCGCGACCTTGCTCGTGCCGTAGATCTCTATCTCGTGGAGAACAAGGGGCTCTCCTCCAGCAGGGGCGGGGACGTGGAGGCGGATTTGGCGCGCTGTCTGATTCACGATGAGGTCTTGGGTCGTCAGATAGTCTGCCTGCCCGAAGTACCGGTGGTGGAACAGTGTGCCCGTCGCTGCTTCGGGAGAGAGGTGACGCACATCCTGGCGAAAGCCGTCATCGCTCAAGGTCACCGTGATGCCCGCAGGCAAGGGATGGAAGGAGCGCAAGGTGGCCTGCTCGTGGCTATCGCCGACGACGCGCAGGTGTGCGACCGGCCTCCTGTCGGGGAAGGTCGCTGTGATTTCGTAGGCAGGAGACTCAGGCCATTGCCGCCGGGAATCGCGGATAAAGGGAAGCACTGTATCCACCAGTTGTTCGGCAAAGCCATCCAAAGGCGCTGGTGTCGCCGTCACCGTCACGTCTCGGATGCGCTCTGGCAGGTGCGTGCCGCTATCCACCGTCTGCAAAGAAAGCCAGCCGGCAACGGGTAGGGTCTGCGCGGGCGCGGCGGCTTCCTCGCGCTTCTCGCTGCCAGACAAACGGGCCAATTTATCCCGCAGAAGGATGGATAACTGCCGGCACCCTTCCCCTGGGAGGGCTAGAGTCACGGGAGCCTGACGGCGCACCACCAGGTTCACAGGGGCACCGTCCAGAGTCACCCGCAGCGTGATCGGCTCCTCACCGGGGCCGTCTAATTGTATAGTGGCCTTCGCCGCGGCCAGGTCCAGATGCAGCCCCAGGGGGTGCTCGCTCGCGAAACGCCAGCCCGGCGCGGTCTCTATCGCCAGATCGGTGGCTCCCGCCAGGGCGATCTCGCCGGTGCTGACCCAGGCGTTAGCCGCCTTTAGGCTCAGCCCCAGTCTGTCCGCCTCTTGTTCCTGGACATTCACGCCACACCAGGCCAGGGGCGCGGCATCCCCTTTGACGATGAGAGCCGCGGTTGCACCCAGGCGGCGGATGTCCAGCTGCTCCGGCGCGGTCTGCGGTCTTACGAAGAAGAGGTTTTGGAAGGTGATGCAATCCCCTTGCTTGAAGTCGCCTTCTTGGAATTGGCGCAGAACGTAGGGGTTAGCCGCACCCATGTCTCGCTCTTCCTCGTTGTTGGCAGAGAGAAGTTCGCTCGCGCGCAGGGTGAAGAGGTGTTGCCCTTGGCGAGCCGTCCACGTTCGCCCGTCCCAGGCGGCATAGCCCGGCGTGCGCCAGGTGCAGGTGAAGGTGCGCGGCCCAGCGGTCTGGGGGCGCAGGACATCCATGACCAGGAAAAACCCTTCGCCCACCTTTGACCAGAAGATGTGACGGTCCCACTGCGTACGATGGTAGGGGCTGACACGCGTGGCGCTGAGTCCCAGGTGCGGGAAGTCGGCGGCCGCGCGCCATTCGGCAATGGGCGGCAGGGGAACGTCGTTGTAGCCATCGCTCGCGAAGACCGCGTTCTTATGGTAATACGACTGGCGGTCTGTGTTCTGGATCAGGAAGATGTGCCCGGCCTGGTTGAAGCGGACGATGCCGTTGGCACCGTGCATCTGGCCCTGCCAGCGCCAGCTTCCCTGATAGCCTTGTAGAAGAAGGAACGTCCCCGTGGGATTGAAGTTATCCCGAAAGACCAGGCGATGAAAGCCGCGCTCGCGCGGCAGGTTGACATCCCCGACCCCGACCGCGCGCAGCCAGGTCTCCGGCCCATCCACGCTGTGGCCCAGGTACTCAATGTACTCCGGCGGGTGCAGGCAGATCTCGTAGTGGTAGGGTAGGATAGGGAGGACACGGAGGCCGGTGAACCCCTCTGGTTCCGCAGAGACTAACTCCGGCCCCGTATCAAACTTGTGCATGAAAACGGGGGAACAGGACCAGGTATCTACGCGCAGGGGGGCCTTGAGGTGTGGCATCCGCTCTTGGATTCCCTTGTAGCGCCCATCCTGGTAATAGAAGGCACACCCTGCCACCGCGGTTTTGGCCTCAAATGGCAGGTACATAGAGCCGGGCATCCCTTCGGCATATCCCGACACTCCCGCGGCCGCGCCCATGTTATCGTGCCAGGCCAGGGCGTGCTCGGCGGCTAGGCGGGCGTTGCCGCTCTCAAAGAACTCGTACCGCTCCTCACCCAACGCATACCAGAAGAGGGTCGCGACGGAGTGCAACGTCGCGTCATGATCCTCATCTTCGGTGCAGGCTTGGGCTACGGCGTCCAGGTACTCGCGGCACTCGGCCAGCCAACGGTCGCATAGCCACCGGGCCGCCTCGTTGGGATTTGCCTGTTCCCGCAGGTAGCGCGCTTGGTGGTAAAAAGCGTAGGTTCCTTTGACCTGGTGGCGCTGGCCCAAAGGGAGGCTACCATCGCGTTTGCGCCACCAGGCGTCTTGGGTGCCGATGGCCGTGCCGAGGAGAAGTTGCTCCGTGCGCAGGATGTCGGCCTCGTCCAAGAAACCGCCCGCGCAAAGCCAGGGC
>JADYZS010000392.1 GCA_020853075.1 Anaerolineae bacterium
AGTTCTGACCAGCGCACGTAGGGGGGGGTGCTGGGCCGCCGCCCACTGAGCCAGAAGCAATAGAGCGTGACTTTCAGGTCGGCCAGCGTATCTATCGCGGGCAACAGGTCGCTGAAAAATAGGCTGGGAATACGGGTGGCCCGCAATTTCCCTGCCGGGAAACCTGGGAAGCCCTTCATGTGCATCCTGTCTGGCGGGCGAGCCGCGCTTAACGCCTGGTCTCGGCGTAGAACGCTATCATATCAAGAGGATCGGGTGGGTGGCCGAAATGAGTCAAGATGGTAGCGGCCTCGCTGCGGTGATGGGTAGAGTGGTTGGCTAGGTGCATCATCAACTGCCCCAGGGGGTAGGCGAAGGCCTTGCCTTGCGTGTTGGTGTAATGCACCACGTTCCTTAAATCATCATCTGTCAGGCCCATGGCGTAAGTCAGCAATCCCTTCGCGATGCCGATCCAGTGTCCACTGACCGCGGCCAGCGTCGGGAAATCGCTCTCCTTGAGCAGAGCCCTGGGCGATACCCCCTGCCAACGGGAAAGCCATAGCCACTCCGCGCCCATGATGTGGACCAGCGTGCCACGCAGCGAGCCGAAACTGAAATCGGCGCTCAGATCCTTCTCAAACTCATCCGCAGCCAATGCCTCCGCTGCGCGCCAGATGCGTTGGTTGGCCCAATCGTTGTAGGTATAGAGTAAGTGCATGATCTGCGAGGTCATCCTGCCTCCTTCGTCGTCTATCCTGCTTCCAGGTCGTGGCGTGTCCATTCCAGTTCCAGGAACTGGGTCAACTCCTTGCGGAAGAAAAGGGAGACCGTGCCAGTGGGGCCGTTGCGGTGCTTGGCGATCATGATTTCGGCGATATTCTGCTTCTCCGTGTCTTCCTTATACATATCCTCCCGATAGACGAAGATCACCACGTCGGCATCCTGTTCAATGCTGCCGCTCTCGCGTAAATCGGAAAGGATCGGTTTCTTCTCCTGGCGAGATTCCACCGCGCGCGAGAGTTGCGAGATGGCGATGACCGGCAGGTTCAACTCGCGGGCCAGCGCTTTCAGGGAGCGGGAGATAAACGAAATCTCCTGTACCCGGTTCTCGGAGCGGCTGTCACCGCGCATCAGTTGCAGATAGTCCACGATGATGAGGTCAAGCCCGTACTCCGCGTGCAGACGGCGCGCTTTTGTGCGCATCTCCCCAGGCGACATGGCGGGCGTGTCATCAATATAGAGACCGGCATCGGCCAGGACGCCCGCGGCCTCAGTGAGAGTGAACCACTCGTCGTCGGCAATGTTGCCCAGGCGCAGCCTCTGCGAGTCTATGCCTGCTTCCATGGATAGAAGGCGTTGGCCCAGTTGCTCCGCCGACATCTCCAGGCTGAAGACCGCGACGTGGCGTGCGTACTTCAGGGCCGCGTTATGGGCGATGTTGAGCCCTAGCGAGGTCTTGCCGACCCCTGGCCGAGCGGCGATGATGACCAGGTCCGATTTCTGCAACCCTCCCAGGAGCCTATCTAGCAGGTTGAAGCCGGTGGGCACACCCAGGAATTCGCCCTGGTGACGGTGCAGGTAGTCTAGGCGATCCATCACGTCGTGCATGATGCGCTTGAGGGGGACCAGGTCTCGCTGGATGCGCCGTTCAGCAATGGTGAAGATGAGGTGCTCGGCCTGATCAACGACGTCGTCCACCTCCCGCGACTCGTCGTAGGCCAGGGCGGCAATCTGTCCGGCAGCCTGGATGAGCCGCCGCAGGAGCGCCGTACGCTCTACGATGTGGGCGTAGTGCTCCACGTGGATGGCCGTCGGCACGGCATTGATGAGGCTGGCGATGTAACTGCGTCCGCCCGCGTCGTCCAACTCCTGGCGGCGTTCCAGTTCGTCACAGACGGTGACGAAGTCCGCCGGCTCCCGCCGCTCGTGCAGATCGTAGATGGACTGGTAGATCCAGCCATTGCGCAGCACGTAGAAATCTTCGGCGCGCAGGAAGGGGCTCACCTTGATGATCGCGTCCGGGTCAATCATCAAGGAGCCGAGTACCGCTTCCTCTGCCTCTACGTTGGCCGGAATCGTCTTGTCAGGCGTATCGTCCCTTGCCATCGTTCTACCTTCGTCTCTATCCAGCGAGAAACAAAGCGCGGCATCTCAGAGAATATGCCCTGCCTGCGCCCTGAGAGGCGCGGCGGGGGCAACGAGTCCGAGATGCCGGCGTCAATTCCTGGGCTCAGCGCGCGGTGGCTGGGCTGGCGGACCGTCAGGAATCCTTGCCCCCTTCCCCGCCCAGGCCTTCCAGGTCTAGCCCTTCAATGAAGTCACGGAACACTTCCAGGTCCTCTTGTTCCTTGGCGTCCTTCTTCCCTTCTTCCTTGCGCTCCGCGCCCGCGCTCTCTATACCGGCGCTCATGTCCTCTTCAGGCACGATCCCGGCTCGCTCCATCACATCCTCCGCGACAAAGATCGGCGCTTTGGTGCGTACGGCCAGCGCTATGGCATCCGATGGCCGGGAATCTACTTCTACCTCTTCGCCTTCTACGTCCAGAAGGATACGCGCGAAGAAGGTGTCGTTCTGGAGATCGTTGATGACCACGTGGGATACCTGCGCGCCCAACATGGAGATGACCCGTTTCAGCAAGTCGTGGGTCAGAGGCCGTGCGACCTCCACCCCTTGCAGTTCAATAGTGATGGCGTCGGCTTCAAAAGGGCCAATCCAGATCGGTAGATAACGTTCGCTGTCGCTCTCTTTCAGGACTACAACACGATGCTGAGACATCAGACTGACTCTTACGCTGTCAATAGTAACCTCAATCATCCAAGTCCTCCTGCCATCCCCGGTCTGGGGGCCGGTTAGGGCATCCCAACGGATTATGGCCGATTATACCATAGGAGCGAAGCAAGTACAAACCGTTTCCCCGCTCGCTGGCGCCCCCAATCATCAAAGAACCGCGCACCTTTGGTGAGTAGTTTGGTGAGGGGGGGGAGTGTTATAATTGTCACAAGAATCTGGGTTTCAGGATAAGGGGGCCAGACAGCGTGTGTGGTTGTCTCAGCAAAGGAGGGTACAACCATGATCCAGAAGACTTTTCGCAAGACCGTTCGTACGATGAGCCTGATCGTGCCCCTGGCGGCGTTGGCGCTATCCGGCCTGCTCCTCGCCGCCTGCGCCCTGCCGGAGAAAGTGGTTCAACCAACGTCCGCAGAAGCTCCCACTCTTGCGCCTCCCTTGCCCACCGGCGCGCCGGAGTCGCTCGCTGGCCCCGGCACGATTGTGTACGAAGCAGCCGGTGAACTCTACGCGCTCCCCGTGAACGAGTGGGGCGACGCGCAGGGCCCGGCAGACCGCGTGCCGATTGAGTTGGCAAGTGACGAAAGGATCGGCGGATTATACCCATCTCCTGATGGAAAGCGAGCGGTCTTCTTCACGCACAAGCCTAATGTAGAATGTGATCTCGTGTATATCCTCGCGCCACCGGATTGGCAAGCGCGTTCTCTTCTAAATCCAGGCTCAGCCCCAGGTCTCTTGGGTCCGGGCTTGTGTATGGGCACGAAGTTCTTCAGATGGCATCCGAATAGCCAACAGATCGTCTATTGGGATGGCGAGAGAGTCTGGCTGCACGACGTCCGCTCAGACAGATCCACACTGGCTGCCGATCCGCAGAAATTGGCTAACTTTCCCTATCCACCCCTGGTGGACAGTGTTGCGTATTCCCCCGATGACTCACAACTAATTGTCTCGTTCACTCTAACGGGAGAAGGGGGAGAAGCCTGGATCGTGAGCGCGGACGGTTCGGACGCACGGCTACTCCTTAAAGAGGAATATCGTATTGGGCCAATCGTCTGGTCTCCCGATGGACAACGGGTTGCGTTCGTGGGCAACGGCGTAGAAGTCATGACTCCCGATGGACAGAACCGGCGGAAGGTGGGGAGTGGTTTCATCGGCGGGCTGCCGCCGGCCTGGTCCCCGGACAGCCGCTACCTGGCCGTCACCGCGGAGGCTCGCCCATCTTACAAGGTGCGTATTATTGATGTGGCAAGCGGTATTGAGAAGGCGTTGGTCGGCGATGATGGTCGCAGCGACGTTAGCCCTGCTTGGTCGCCTGATGGCGGATGGGTTATCTTCCTCTCCGACTGGAACGATGAGCGGGGTGGCTCGGAGGTCTGGATAGCCAGACCCGATGGCACAGAACTCCGGCAACTGACTTCCGATGGGAAGCCCAAGCGTTGGGCCCCCATTTGGCTGCCGGCCGGGAGGTGAGTGAGATGAGAAACAAACCAGGATTCCCCATTCTCCGTGCTATTCTGGCAACACTGGTCGCGGGCGTGACTCTCCTCGGCCATTGGCAGCCGGTGACGGCTCACGACTACGTCGCCTTTATAGGGCAGCCGTACCGTGGCGGTAGTGGCGTCAGCCAAAGATGGACCGCCAATCACGACGGTATAGACTTCACGCTCAGTTGGCAGGGTATCCTGGCGGCTGCCGATGGAAACATAGACGCGGCTCAATGGAACTCGCCGTTCATCAAAAAGCGGGCGGGCCCACTGTGAGCCCGCCCGCCGTCTTTGCGAGAATCTTCACTTCTTGCCTTCCAACCAACCCAGGATGCTTTCCACCGCCTCCTCTACCAGCGCCGCCGTCTCAGGTGACAGCGTCCGAGAGAACCCAAAGCGATAACCGCGCACCGAAAGCACCCGCGCGCGCGGCGCGTGCCCGTACAGCGTGGCGGCAAGGAAGAGGCACGATTCCGGCGTCAGGTGGTGCGTAAAGGGGGAAGTCTGAAAGTTGCTGGCAATTGGCTGAAAGCGTATGTCCTCGTTGTACGCGCCAGTGTGGGCATCCACGAAACAGACGTAATCGTAACGGGCGATCTCTTCCGCCAGCTCGGGGGTCAGTTGCAGGATCGCCAGGAGCGCAGGAGATTCGTCCAACTGGTTGAGCCCGCCGCTTTCGGTGATAGGGGAAACCGCGCGTCCCCAACGCTCGGCCAGCCGGTGCAGGATGTGCCAGGCCACGCCGTCGTCTTCACGGTCCGGGTTGCCGTAGCCGATAATCAGCGTTCTAACCATGCGCGTCTTCCCGCTGGCCCCGTGAAATGCGAACCACGGAGACACGGAGAACACAGAGACAATCAAAAATAATCTCCGTGCTCTCTGTGTCTCCGTGGTTTATCAGGTCAATAGGCACCTCATCTCCGTCGCGCCTCATGATGTTGACGACCGTCCCCGTCGCATCCACGATCTCCACCACTATCGGCATCTGGCCCAGCGCGTGGGTGGAGCAGGAGAGGCAGGGATCATAAGCCCGCACCGCTGCTTCAATCCGGTTCAGGAACCCCTCGTGGATGGCTCCCGGCTTGACGTAGGTCTTGGCGACGCTATCCACCGCCTTGCTCATGGCCCAGTTGTTGTGCCCCGTCGCCACGATCAGGTTGACGCGCTGCAACTGGCCGTTCTCGTTGGCCCAATAGTGGTGGAACAGGGTGCCGCGCGGGGCTTCAATTATTCCCACGCCTTCACCTTTGTACTCCTTGCGGGTGTTCAGGGTTTCGGTGCTCAGGATGTCGGGGTCATCCAGCAAGACTTTCACCCTCTCTACCGCGAAGAGGATTTCAATCAGGCGGGCATAGTGGTAGAAGAGGGTATTCTCCACCGGCTTGCCACCGTTGAGGGCCTTGAAGTTCTTCAACTCCTCGTTTGCCAGCGGCGTGTCAATCTTCTCCGCGACGTTCAGCCGTCCCAACGGGCCGACGCGATAGACGCCGTCCGGCCATCCCATCTTCTTGTAGTAGGGGAACTTCAGGTAACTCCAGTCCTCTACGTGCTCGGCGATGTAATCCAGATAGAACCGCCCAGGGAACTGTTCCAGGCGGTTGCCCCGGAAGTCAATGAGGCGGCAGTCGCCGTCGTAGAGTTCTAACCCGCCCTCTTTGGTAACCAGGCCGAAGTAGCCTGTGGGGAACACGGCAAACTTCCGAATATCATCCTGGTTCCTGGCGGCCCAGTCCTTCATGATCGCCAGGCCGATCTTGACGGTATCCACGGCCTCGTCCACGCCCGCGAGGATCTCATCGCGCCCGGCGGGCTTCAGCGCGTTGTTGACGCCGCCGGGAATGGCGAAGTTGGGATGAACCTTGCGCCCGCCCAGGGTCTTGATGATCTCCTGGCCGAACTTGCGCAGGGCCACCGCCTTCAACGCCAGCGCCGGGTTGGCCCCGATCAGGCCGACCACGTTTCTCACCGCAGGGTCGGCGTCAAAACCGAGGATGAGGTCAGGCCCGGCCAACTCAAAGAAGTGCATACCATGGCTCTGGATAACCTGCCCCATGTGCATCAGGTCTCGCAGGAGCGTAGCAGGGCGGGGCGGGGGCGAGCCTGCCAGGTCATCGCACGCCTTAGCAGAGGCCAGGTGGTGGCTGACCGGGCAGATGCCG
>JADYZS010000393.1 GCA_020853075.1 Anaerolineae bacterium
CCGTGGCCCTTCTTCGTCGGGCCGGACGGCAAGGTAGTAGAGGATACAACCGAACGCCCGGCTCCCGCGCTCCTCTGGTATCCGCCGGAGCGCTGGCGCACGGGCGAAACCGTCGTCGTACAGACTCTTCCCTGGTATCTGCCGGAGCGTTGGGCCGTGGCCGTCGGTGTCCTCAACGGCCCGGCCTGGGCCGACGCGGCAGCCCGCTGGCCGGCGCGCTGCGAGAAGTGCACCGAAGCGACGCTGCTGGCAGACAACACCTGGGCGCGCGTGGGTATCTATCGGCGGGTTGGGCGCGCGTTGGAAACCATACCGCCAGACGAGCGCGGCGGGCCCTCTCATCCCCTGCGGGCGGAGTTTGCCGGTAGCATCGCGCTCCTGGGTTACGACGTGAACCCATTGCCGGCGCGCGCAGGCCATACAGTGGACGTGTTGCTCTACTGGCAGGCGCAGACGACGCCAGGGCGGAACTACAACGTCTTTCTGCACCTGCGGGATGCCGCCAACACCAACGTCGCCCAGGCAGATGGCATTCCCTCGTGGTACGGGCCGCAACCCACGACGTCTTGGCCGCCCGGCAAGACGGTGTTGGATGCCCACGCCCTTCTGCTACCCAAGAACCTGCCTCCTGGCCGCTATCGCCTGGTCGCGGGTCTATATGATTGGCAAACCCAGATGCGATTGCCCCTGGCCTCCGGCGGCGACGAGGTGGAATTGGCGACCCTGGAGATCTTGGGATCTGCCTCTCGTTAGGGAGCGGGCGTAGCCTCCCCGTTCACCCCGGCAACCGGCAAGGTGAAGGTGAAGGTGCTCCCCCGACCCGGTTCGCTCTCCACGGTCAACGAGCCGCCGTGGGCTTCCACCAGTTGCTTGACGATTGCCAGCCCCAGGCCCGCCCCGCCAGTGCGACGCGCCCGCGATTTATCCGCCCGGTAGAAGCGATCAAATATGTGAGGCAGGTGCTCAGGGGCAATGCCCGCGCCCGTGTCATGGACAGAGACCACGACCTCCTGATTGACTTTCCTGGCGATCACGGTGATTTCCCCGGCGCGGGGCGTGTGGGCTATGGCGTTGTTCAGAAGATTGCGCAACACCTGCCCCACCCGTTCGGGATCGGCGTCTATCGGCGGCAGATCAGACGGCAGGTTAACCAGAAGCGCCAGGCCCTTCGCGTCGGCCTGGGGCCGGAGCATGGTGACCGCCTGCTCAACGATCCTAACCATAGATACCGGCTGGCGCACGAGGGCGAGTTGCCCGGCATCGGCCAGCGCCAATTCTTGCAGGTCGGCGACCAGCCGGTTGAGGAGCATGGTTTCCTCGTAGAGATTGTCCACAAGTGCCCCGTCCGGCGTCAACAGACCATCCCGTGCCGCCTCCAGGTATCCCCGCAGGTTGGTCAGGGGAGTGCGTAACTCGTGGGCGACGTCGCCGACCATGTTGCGGCGCAACTGCTCCTGTTGGGCCAGGCTGCCGGCCATGGCGTTAAAGGCGTGGCCTAACTGCCCGATCTCGTCTTGGGTATCAACAGATACCCTGGCCGTGAGATCGCCCCTCTCCATGCGTTGCACGGCGGCGGTGAGTTGCTCAACGGGGCGCACGATGCGGCTTGACAAACCCACCGTGACCAACACTGCTGCTAGACATGCAATCAGCGCACCGAGCAAGAGCGAGCGGTTAACAGCAGACAGGAAAGCCCTATCGGCTTCACGCGGGCCCGGTATCGGTTCAACGTACACGGAACCCACCCGCGTCCCGCCTACCAGGATGCCGACAACGGGGGGGAATCTGGAAGCGCTCACCGGCTTGCCCAGGAGGCTGCGCTCGGAATCACCAACGACGTTGCCACGGGTGTCAACCACCAGCACGCGCTGGCCGGCGATTTGCCCCATCCGCTCAACCTCTGGCTGGACGTTATCCCAACTCTGGTTGGCGCTGTATGACCTGGCTAAGACCGGCGCGAAACGCCTGTAACGCAAGAGGTCGCCGTACTCCACGTATCGCTGAAACTCGCCTGTGGTGCGCCGAGCGGCCACAAAAGCCGCCACGCTGACGGCGACAAGGGCTACGAGAACCGTAGCCAACAGGAGCCGGAAGCGCAGGCTATGCCACATGGTGTCCCTCAAACCGATAGCCGACACCGGGAACGGAGGCGATGTAGCGCGGACTGCCCGGCTCCGGCTCAATCTTCCGACGCAGATTCATAATATGAACGTCCACCGTGCGCTCCATGCCTTCGTAGTCGTACCCGAAGGCCCGATCCAGGAGTTCGGAGCGGCTGAAGGCCCGGCCAGGTTCACGGGCCAGTGTCTCCAGCAAACGAAACTCAGTTGGCGTCAGACTGACGGGCCGCCCGCGCACAACCACCTCGTGCCTTAACGGGCTGATGACGAGATCGCCGAATTGCACGTCATTGCCCCGCTCCCCTTCCGGAACGGCACGGCGCAGGACGGTGCGGACACGCGCCACCAACTCCCTCGGATTAAAAGGTTTTGTCACGTAATCGTCGGCGCCCAACTGAAGGCCCTGGATTTTATCCTCATCCATGCTGCGTGCCGTCAGCATGATGATCGGCACCCAGGACTCCGAACGAAGCATCCGGCAGACGTCGGTGCCGTCTATCTCCGGCAGCAGGAGATCAAGAACGATCAGGTCAGGCTGTTTGCGTCGCGCGAGAGCCAACGCCTCCTGACCGTCGTAGGCGACCAGCACCCTGTACCCTTCCTTCTTAAGATATAGGGAAACTAAATCCACGATCTTCTTGTCGTCATCAACGACCAGAATCGTGCGGTCCATGGGAAGTCAGCACCCCCGCTACTTCTACTGTATCACCGTCTTACTCGTAGCGCAAGGCATCTATCGGGTTCAGCCTGGATGCCCGGCTGGCGGGATAGAGGCCGAAGAAGATGCCGATCCCCAGCGCGACGGCCAACGCCATGATGATGCTCTGGGGCGTGACCAACGCCTGGCTGCTGCCCAAGAGCGGCGTGATCACCTGCGCTCCCCCGATGCCCGCGCCGACGCCGATCAGCCCACCCATGACGCTGAGCACCACCGCCTCGGCCAGAAACTGGATCATGATATCGCGGCGTTTGGCTCCTACAGCCTTCCGCAAGCCAACTTCGCGGGTGCGCTCGGTCACGCTGACCAGCATGATGTTCATGATGCCGATGCCGCCCACCAGGAGCGAGATGGCGGCGATGCTTCCCAGGAGTGTGGTGAAGGTGCCGGTAGTCTCCGTGAGCGTGTCCACGATGTCTGCCTGGTTCTGGATGGTGAAGTCATTCTCTGCGCCGGTTTGCAGGCCGTGCAACGTGCGCAGAATAGCCGTTACCTGCGCTTGCGCCAGATCCATCTCGCTGGCGGAGCGGACTTGCAGGCTGATGGACCGGATAGTTGTCGTGCCCGCGCCGCCCAGTTTCAACTGAGCCGTCCGCAGCGGCATATAGGCTACGTTATCCTGGTTGTTGAAACCGCTCTCGCCTTTGGATCTGAGGACGCCTATGACTTCGTAGTTCTGGCGGTTGATGCGCACCACCTCGCCGACCGGGTTGATCAACCTGCTCCCAAACAGGTCCTCCACCACGGTTTGGCCCAGGACAACCACCATGGCCGAGTTTTCGTTGTCTTCCGCCGTGATGAACCGCCCCAGAGAGACAGACGTGTTGCGCACCGTAGAGTACTCAGCCGTCACGCCGCTGATGTTGATGGAGGTCGTCTCGCCTCCATAGACGACGGTAGCATTAGCGCTGTATTCGGGAGCCACCAAGGCGATGGTTGTGGCTAACCCTTTGATCGCTTCCACATCCGCGTTGTTCAGTTGGCGAACGTTTTGCCTCAAGCCACTGCGCGAGAAGCCAAAGTTAGCCCCGGCGGTAACGGTCAGCAGGTTGGAGCCGAGAGACTCAAACCGGCTAAGCACCTGGGCCTGAGCGCCCTGGCCCACTGCCACCAACGAGATCACCGCCGCGACACCGATCACGACGCCGAGCATGGTGAGGCCGGAGCGCATCTTGTGCACGGTCAAGGACTGCAAGGCCACCCGCAACACCATAAACAGCTTTCTCATGCTGACCTCCCCTTTACCGTCCGGGCCGTGGACCGCCGCCCTGAATGGGGACTGCTACACTAAAACTGCCGCCCTGGCCGCGGAAGAAGGGATTGTTGGGTTGAGTAGCCGAGATCCGTATCACCACCTGATCCCCCTCATTCAACCCCTTCACGATCTGCGTGTACGTCCCGTTGCTCAACCCCACCTCCACTGGCACCAACTCCGGTTCCCCTTCAGGGTCTGTGGCATTCGGCACCAACACCTGGTACATCCCACCCACCTTCTGCAACGCCATCGTCGGCACCAACAACCCATTCTCCACACTGCCCATACTGATCTGCACGTTCG
>JADYZS010000394.1 GCA_020853075.1 Anaerolineae bacterium
AACCAGACATGGTAAGGGGTTCGTTCCTCCGGTAACACGCGTTCCGGGGCGTCGTCCAGGATACACACGACCCTGTTGACCGCAGCGCCGATGCGGAACACGATGGCCGGCGATCCGGCCAGAGCGAGCCGGCGTGCGATACCCTCTGCTTCCAGAACCTGCCCCGCTCGTTCCATATCTAAGGGTGGGTATGGGGTGCTCTTAGTAAGGCCCTGGTGCAGTTCTACGTAGCGGCTTTGGATGAAGGGCTTCCAGACGTTCTCCGACCAGGGCACCCCAACGCAGATGCACCACGTATCTTGCGCGTACATCTGATACCAGGGGCTGGCATCGCCGAAAGCAGACTCGCCCCAGATGCTGGGGCGCCCCCTCGCGAGACGATGGCTTTTGGTCAGGGCCTGGGCCTGGGGGCCTAAAACAGCCGCGGAGTAGGTCGTATGGTGGCTGCGTATGGCCCCAGGGAGTTGGCGAAACGTTTCAGAAATGATACCACAGTCTGAGGGAGAAGTCAACGGGTTGAACGGCGGACGGGGCCTTCCCTCGCGGGCCGTCAAGGTCGGCATGACCAGGGTGGCCTGCGGCCCTACCGCAGCAATGAGGGCTACGACCAGAGCCTCTGCCTGGGCCTGGGACAACCCCATAGATTCGGCGTCGGCGTGGAAGAACAGGGTTGCGTCCTGGGGCACGCCCACTGCATTTAGTATATGCTCAATATCCGCCACAAAAAAGTGGGAGGCATCCCTTTTGATGGCCTGCACGCTGTTCCTTGCCTTTATAGCGACGATGCGTTGTTCTTAAACCACTCTATGGTCGCCTGGGCCGCTTCGTCGGGCGCGATGGTGTAATTAAAACTCAACTCTGCGGCCAGGAACCCGCTGTAGCCTACGTCCTTCAAGGCGGCGAAGAAGGAACCGAAGTCTATGATCCCTTGTCCCGGAACCAGGTGGTCATCCCGCTGGCCGTGGGTATCGTCAATATGGACATGAAAGAGAGCGGGGCCGAGGGCACGCACCGCCGTTGCCGGGTCATCGCCCACGATTTGGCTGTGCCCCACGTCAAACACGATGCCCAGGCTATCGCTCCCTACATCTTGCAGCAGACGGTGCGCCTGCTCCACGTTTTGCACCAGGTCGGTTTCATAGCGGTCGGCAGGTTCCAGGGCCACACGCATGAAGCGCCGGGCTGCATAGTCGGACAGCCTCTTCAGACTGTCTGCCAGGCGCGCCCAGCCATCCTCAACCCCCTGACCGTGCAGGGTATGGCCGGGGCAGACGGACACCACCCGGCTGCCCAGCGCGCGCGCCGTCTCTATACCGGCCTCAATGTAGCGGATGCTGTCGTGGCGAATGGCATCAATGGGGCTGCAAAGGGAGGTCGGGTAACGGAACTGGGCCGGGATGAAGGATGGCACGGCCAGGCCACACTCATCTAGCAGGGCGCGCACCTGCCGCAGATCCTCCGGGCTCCGGTCGCCCCGGTAGGCGTGGGGACGCCCTCCCCAGACGTCTATGCCGTCGTAGCCGAAAGCGGCTGTGCGCCGGATGGCATCCTCCAAACGATAGTTGAAATAGACAAAAGAAGAGAGGCTCAGGCGCATCATGCCTGAACCTCAGCAATCAACCTCTGGTAATAGTCGCGCGCCTTCAACGCCTCTTCCACGATGTGGTCCATCTTGCACGAGGTATCCACGATGATTGTGCCGTCAAAGCCGGCTTTCTTCAGGCTGCGGATCACGGCGCGGAAGTCTATAATCCCCTTGCCTGGCGGATAGTGATAGGCGTTCGTGCCGTCGTTATCGGACAGGTGAACCAATTTGATCAACCGGCCCAGTTTGGGAATAACGAGGGCCAGGTACTCCTTGCCCGCGTGAACGTGGGCCACGTCCAGGATGACGCCGACGTTGTTCGCGCCCGACTCTTTCAGAAGATTCATCACGGCGTCGGTGGAGGAGAAGACGTCGTTGGCGCGCGTCTCCACCAGAAGGGTCAAGCCCTTGCGCTCGGCAATGGCGGCGCATTGCCGCGCCACGTCCACCGCGTTGGCCCAGAACCGATCCCACGAGAAATCGTCGCCGACCACGACCGCCGTCGGCGGGCCACCGACGTACAGTTGCGTGCCTTGCGGACGGATCTCCGGCGGCATGTAGCCGCAGATAGCAACGAGGGGGCTGCCCAACTCCACAATCAAATCGGTGAGGGCGTCAAAGTCGCGGAGCGCTTTGGCCTTGATCTGGGGGTTCGGGCTAAACATCTTTTCTTCTACGGCCATGACGGAGGGGACGGTCATACCGTATCGCTGCAAGATGGCTTTCATCTGGCCGATATCGCGGCGGTGTTCTGGAATCAACTCGTCGTACAGTTCCAGTTCCAGGCCGCGGAAGCCGGCCTTGCCCACGATTTCCATCGCCTGCAAATGGTTTTCGGGCGAAGGGGGGATGCCATACAGCATGATAGGGATGGTATAGCCACAAGCGACGTTCACGGTTGGCTCCTGTGGAGTGTGTTCAGGGATGGGGACCGCCAGGGAACTTTTGTTAAGCGACTAGCCTAAGTATATTATAATACAATAAAGTCGCCCTGTCAAGGCCTTGACGAAGCGGGTTTTATGGCGTATAATGGGGTTTAGCGGCTCCCGATCAGTATGTTCTGCAATGAACTTCTGCCAGTAGTTATGCAGATGTAGGTGGCGTTGTTCGCTTTGCCGTGGCGGGCCGGCAGGGAGATGGAAAGCGAGGGGAGGGCGATGAACCTGACAACCGTGGAATCCAGCATGATCCATGCCGTCGGTTACGATCCCGAAACCCGCACTCTGGAAGTTGTCTTCAACACCGGCAAGACCTACCAATACTACGACGTGCCGCCGGAAGAATACGCGGGGCTGATGGCCGCTGAGTCTAAGGGGAGTTACATGCGATCCCACATCATTGATTCATACGCCTACGCTCCGCTCCGTCGGCGACGGCGGTGACCCGGTAACGAATTGTACCAAACGCGCTAATTGAGTAACCGATTGCCATCATGAATGTACAATTGTCACGCTTAGCATCTGGCACACCCTCGTGGGACTACGGCTTGGGAAAAGATGTCACCTCCGCCGAAGCGATCCGCGCGATGAGCCGTGCTCAGGTCCTCAGGGCCGTGCGCGAACACACGCCCATCTCCCGCAGCGAGTTGGCGAAGCACGTTCCTCTCAGCCGCGCGACCATCTCCAGTATTGTCAGCGAGTTGCTGGATAACGGCTTGCTCCTGGAAGCAGGCCTTGCTACGTCCACTGGCGGGCGGCGGCCCGCCCTCCTGAGTTACCAACCCGAGGCCAAGATGGCCCTCGGCGTGACGATGTTCAACAACGAAGTGGTCGCCGTCCTGACCGACCTGGAAGGGCATCCTCTCAAGTATTGTCCCCGTGTCTGGACAGGACGGACCCCTGAAGACTTGATCCACACCATGATCGGCGTCGTGAAAGAGGTGTGCCAGTCCATAGATTGTCGCAGGGTCCTGGGCATCGGCGTCGGGCTGCCGGGCGTTGTGGATGTGTCGCAGGGCACGTTGGAGATCAGCGTCAGCATGGGCTGGCTGGGCGGGCGGGTGGAAGTGCGCCGGATGATGGAAGAAGCCCTGCACCTGCCGACCATCGTCGCCAACCGCAGCCGCATCGCCGCCCTCGGCGAGTTGCAGGTGGGTGTCGGGCGAGGTATCAGCAACCTCCTCTACGTCTTCATCGGCCAGGGCATCGCCGCCGGTATCGTGTTTGACGACGGCATCTACTTCGGAGCCAGTTCCAGCGCGGGAGAGGTAGGACACATCACGGTGGTCGCCGACGGCCCCCTGTGCCAGTGCGGTAACCACGGCTGTCTGGAGATGTACGCATCGGAAAGCGCCATCGTCGCACGGGCTATCGCCAAAGCGCGCGCCGAACCCGACAGTGCCATGCGCCGGATCACCAAGGGCAACCTACAACTCCTCACGACCGACCTCATCATTGACTGCGCCCGGCAGGGCGATGCCGCAGCGATTGAGGTCATGAATGAGGCCGGCACCTACCTGGGTATCGCGCTCTCGGCCACGCTCAATATCTTGAATCCGCAGATGCTGGTGTTGGGCGGGCCCCTCGGCTGCAAGGCGGGGCCGCTATTATTGGAGCCAACCGTGCGCGAGATTGAACGCCGTACCCTCTTCATCCCCCTGTCTGCCGCACGCATCGTCTCAGGATCTACCGAGACCGAGGGGATCGCCATCGGGGCTGCCGTCCTCGCCCTGAAGCACACCCACATCAACCGCATCTTTTCTGAGGAGCGTCTCGCGAATAACGGCCATGATTAATCCCACGATGACCGCCCGCCAGCGCGTGATGACCGCGCTCAACCACCAGGAACCGGATCGCGTGCCGCGCTACGACTACTTCTGGCCGGAATTTGTAACAGAATGGCGTATCCAGAAGCGGGTTCCCCCGCCATCCGACCCCAACGACGACCTGGACGTCATGGCCTACTACGGCATTGACTTCTGCATTGCCGCCGCCGATGAGTCGCCCTGGCCGGGCCGGGTCAAGACGCTTCAACGGAGCGCGGCGGAGGTCTTCCAGGTGGACGGCTGGGGGCGTACCGTGCGCACCGTCCCCGGCGCGTTCTTCTCCCAAACGCTGACTTACTCCGTCCATGAAAAGACCGACCTGGACGAACTGGGCTTTGACGCGCCATCGGATGACAGCCGCTATCTTGGGTACCTTGTCTTGGTGACCGCGCGCCGCGACGTGCAGTGTGTCTTCTGTAAAACGGGCGGGCCCTTCCTCCGCGCCTGCCAACTGCGTGGGGAAGAAGAGTTCCTTATGGATTTGGTGGGCGACCGGGGATTTGCCAACGCGCTCCTGGCCTGCATCACCGACCACATGACGCAGGTGGGGCTGGAATCGTTGCGGCGCGGCAACCTCTACGATACCGGCATCTGGGTCTATGACGACATCGGCACCAACGAGCGGACGATCATGGGCCCCCGCACCTACGAGAAGATGATCTATCCTCACATGAAGCGGATGTGCCAGGCCTACAAGAAGGCCGGCGCGGCCAAGATCATCTTCCACAGCGACGGGCGCATTGAGGCCCCTGTTCTGGATCTCCTCATTGACTGCGGCGTGGATGGCATCCAGCCAGTAGAGCCGAAAGCAGGCATGGATATCGCCAAACTGCGGGAGCGGTACGGCCACCGGCTGGCGTTCCTGGGCGGGATGGACAACGCCCACGCCCTGCCCCGGGGCGACCGGGCCGAGATCTCGCGCGAAGTTGACCGCGTCCTCTCGGCGGGGCACGGCGGCGGGTTTGCCATCGGCAGCCACTCCATCGGGCCGGACGTTGCGGTGGATACCTACGATTACTACCACCGCCTGGTGGTGGAACGCGGCAA
>JADYZS010000395.1 GCA_020853075.1 Anaerolineae bacterium
CTTCAACTCGTCCAGACCCTCGCCGGTGACCGCGCTGGTGAAGAGGACGCGATAGCCTAAACCCAGGTAGGGCCGCAGCGCATCCCGGCAGGCGGCCCGATCCTCGGCCAGATCCACCTTGTTGACGCAAATGATGGGCGACAGGTTTGAGCGGGCCGCGGCGATCAAGTAGCGATCCACCAGTTCAAACCAAAAAGCCGGTTCGCGCCAGGAAGCGACGATGAGCAACTGGTCCACGTTGGCGACGATCACTTGTTGCAGATGGCGCGCGAAGTCGGGGCGGGCCAGCACGCTCCGGCGCGGCAGCACCCTCTCTACCAGGCGCGAGCCTGCTCCGTCTTCTGATACAATCACTTCGTCCCCGACGGCGACGACGTTGGTGTAGCGTGGTTCCGTCGCGCTCAACCCACCCCGCAGGCCGCACATCACAACGCTGCCGTTGAGACTGACCCGGTAGAGCGCGGTGCTGACCTCCACCACGGTGCCACGCCGGCCCGCCTGTGCGGTGGCCGGTTCCAACCCGTTGCCACCGTTTGCTTCTTGCGCCAGCATGGTCGCCGCGGTCACCAGGTTGGCGCGACGGCGGTCTCGCTCTCCCCGCGGCATGACCCGTTCGCTTTGGGGCGCAGCGAGGGCATCCCACTCCTCCGGGCTGCCTGGCAGCCAACCCTTCTGCCGCACCCGCTCTTCTTTTCGGTGGTGCTTACTTTCCTTACGCACCTTTTGCAGCAGGCGATACTGTTCTCTTTGTTCCTGTTTGTTCTGCGCTTTACGACTAGCCACAGCGATGTCCCTCCCAAGCCTGTACCCAGGCCAAAGGCCAAAACAAACGAGGCCATGATGATCACACTCATGGCCTCGCAGCATGGTTCCGCCCGGCAACCTGGCAGTCGCCGGAAATAGAAAGGCCATGAGCCGCCAACTACTCACCGGCTCATGGCCTGGACGTACTTTAAGGAGGTTGTGAACGGGCAGTCGTTACATCCCCCACCCGGCCTGAGAACGGCGAGCAACGTAGGCGCGCGCGACGACAGAATCAGCAAAGGTTCTCTTATAAGTCACGCTGCTCGCCTCCTTTCCCCGGGTCGGGGGTAAGAATCGGAACCAGGGCTATTATACACCACCATCGGGATCCAGCCAAATTCTGCGCGCCTCCGTCGGTTGGAAACCGACGGCAACCGGTCAGGAAGCCCGCTTTGCGGGCTTGGCATAGTAGCCGTCGGATTCCATCCGATGGCTACTATGGTCTCAGGCTGACCTTGACGACATCGCTGGTGCGATCCTGGATCAGCACGAAGGCCTCCGCGACGTCCTGGAGCGCAAAGCGATGGGTGATCAACGGCCGGCAGCGCACCAGCCCGCGCTCAATGAGGCTGACGGTCTCGTCCCACACGCCGGGACTCCCCAGCGACCCTTGCAGCGTGATGTTGCCCACTACCAGCGCGTCTAGGTCGATCTTCCCCATCTGGCTGTTGAACAGGCCCATCAGCGAAATGCGGCCACGGGGGCGCGTGATCTTCATCAGGTCTTCCGTCACCTGGGGATTGCCGGTCGCCTCCAGAACCACGTCAAAGAGGCGACCACTGGTCATGCGCTTGGCTTCCTGCACCAGGTCCTGCGTGCGTGTATTGATGACACCATCGGCGCCCAGTTCCTCGGCCAGTTGCAGGCGCGTCTCCCGGCGCCCGACCATGGCGATGCGGCGCGCGCCGTAAGCCCGTGCCACCTGCATCGCCAGCAGGCCGATAGGGCCCGGCCCCAGGACGGCCACCGTGTCCGCCGGGGTGACGTTCACCAGTTTCGTGCCCCAGACGGCGACGGCGGTCGGCTCAACCAACGCGGCTTCTTCAAACGACATCTTCTCAAACTTGTGGAGAAAGGAGGCCGGGTAATACATCTTATCGGCAAACGCGCCATCCAGATTGAGGATGCCCGTCTCCTGACGGTTGGGACACTCGTTGTAGAAGCCCAGGCGGCACATTTCGCAGCGCCCGCAGGCCACCGTACATTCGCCGACGACCTTATCCCCCGGCTTGACGTTCTGCACCCGCTCGCCGACGGCAAGGACTTCCGCCGACCATTCATGTCCGGGGATCACCGGCCAGCGGGCCAGGCCGGAAGTGAAATAGAACATGGACCCTTGATAAATCTCCAGGTCTGTCCCGCAGATGCCGACCGCGCGCGGGGCCAGGAGGGCCTCGTCCGGCCCAAGTTCGCGGTCCGGCAGTTCCTCATACCGGATATCTTTCGGCCCGTGAAACCGCAATGCTTTCATCCCCAGGCCTCCTCAAGAACTGCTGATAAATCATTGGCTATCATTCTGAGACCCCCATAGCGCGGGAGCGGTATGGGGGCCTCAGAATGACAAAGGGCGGAAATTTCTGAGCAGTGCAGCGAGGGGTGTCTACATCAATTACGTTGGCCCATGCCGCCGCCGAGAGCGGCCCCCATCGCCACCCCGATGGCTATGCCCACACCCACCCAAAGCCCCATATTCCCGGTGGCCGCGCCGATGGCCGCGCCTACCCCGGCCCCGATGGCTACGCCGAGCCCCATCCCTGCCCCCACCCGCTTCTGCCGATTTTTCGGATTCTTGTCCATCGTCTTGTCTCCTTTTGCCAGATGGTTGGATTACAGTTGCCGCGCCAGCTCTTCCGGCTCGGTCACCGGCAGTTGGCACTCGTAGTTCTGGCAGACGTAAGCCGCGGGCCGCCCTTTTACCAGTGTCTTTCCTTCCAACAGCGGATTCTGCGCGAAGCCATCCGGCGCGGAGGAGTCGGCGGCGATGAAGACTTTGTTAGGGATATAGCGGCGCGCGACCTCGGCCCGCAACGCCAACGTCGCCGGGTCGGACGCCGGCCCGACGACGACGATCTCTTTCGGGCGCGAGAGGTGAAAATCCAACGCGCCCAGGAGATGGCCGAAACCGCCGGGGTAGTTTGCCATGGGCGCGCTCAGCCGCTCCAACATGGCGACGGCGCGGCGCCGGTACTCCGGCTCTCCGTACAATACCGCCAGGCGCAGGAGCACGTCCACCGCCAGCGAGTTCCCCGCGGGCGTGGCGTTGTCAAAGAAATCGCGGGGTCGCGCCACCAACTCCTCGTGATCCTTGCCTGTGTCGTAGAAACCGCCGTTCTCCTCATCCCAGAAGAGGGCGAGCATAGCATCGGCCAGGGCGCGGGCTTCGGCCAGCCAGCGCAGTTCTGCCGTCGCCTGGTGCAAAAGGATGAGTGCGTCGGCCAACGCCGCGTAGTCCTCCAGGTAGCCCAGGAGTTTGACGCGGCCCTCTTTGTAGGTGCGCAGCAGGCGACCATCTTCCGGGCGGCGCAGCGTCGTGAGAAGAAAACTGGCCGCGCGCGCCGCCGTCTGCCGGTAATCGTCGCGGCCCAGAGCCAACGCAGCCTCGGCAAAGGCGGCCAGCGTCAGGCCGTTCCAACCGGTCAGGATTTTATTGTCGCGGCCCGGATGCACGCGCTCCTCCCGCGCCGCAAAGAGGATGCGGCGGCCACGCTCTACCGCCTGGCGCAGCCGCTCCACGGATACGCCTTCCAGATAGGCCACCACGTCCTCGTCTTTCGGCACGTGCAGGATGTTCTTACCCTCAAAGTTGCCCTCCGGGGTCACGCCGTAGTAAGCGGAGAAGAGGCGGCCATCCTCCGACCCCAGCAATCCCGTTATTTCCTCCGGCGTCCACACGAAGAACTTGCCTTCCTCGCCCTCGCTATCGGCGTCTTGCGTGCTGTAGAAGCCGCTATCCGGCGCGGTCATCTCCCGCCGTACGTAATCCAGCGTCTCCTCGGAGATGCGCCGGTAGAGGGCGTTGCCCGTCGCCTGGTACGCGTGGAGATAGACGCGGGCCAGGAGCGCGTTGTCGTACAGCATCTTCTCAAAGTGGGGTACGAGCCAGATGCGGTCGGTGCTGTAACGGTGGAAGCCGCCGCCCACTTGGTCGTACATACCGCCGCGCGCCATCTTCTCCAGCGTCCGCTCGGTCATCACCAAGGCCTGGCTCCAGCCCAGACGACGCCAGGTGCGCAGGAGGAACTCCAGATTCATCGGCTGAGGAAACTTGGGCGCGGAGCCGAAGCCGCCGTGCTCCGGGTCAAAGTTCTGAGCCTGCGTATGGAAAGCCTGCTCCAAGAGCGCGGGCGTCAGCGCCTCGCGCCCGGCGCGGGCCAACGGCTCGGCCCGCAGCATCTCGCGCAACTGGCCCGCGCTGCTAGTCACGTCCTTGCGGCGGTTGCGGTAGGCGTCGGCCACGGCCATGAGGACGCGACCAAAGCCGGGCATCCCCATGCGATCGGTGGGGGGATAATAGGTCCCGCCGTAGAAGGGCGAGCCATCAGGCATGAGAAAGACGGTCATGGGCCAGCCGCCGTTGCCGGTCATGCTCTGCACGGCGGTCATGTAGATGGAATCCAGGTCAGGCCGCTCCTCCCGATCCACCTTGATGCAGACGAAGTTCTTGTTCATCAGCGTGGCAATCGCTTCGTTCTCAAAGGATTCGCGCTCCATGACGTGGCACCAGTGGCAGGCGGAGTAGCCGATGCTGAGGAGGATCGGTTTGTCTTCTGCCCGTGACTTCGCCAGGGCTTCCTCGCCCCAGGCGTACCAGTCCACCGGATTGTGCGCGTGCTGCAAGAGATACGGGCTGGTCTCATGGATCAGCCGGTTGGTGTGCTCATGGTTCGTCTTCTGCTCGCTCATCGGTTCACCTCAATTCGCTACGGCGTCATCGGGGCTGCATTATATCATCCTATCGCGGGAGCGGCAACGAGTATCTCTGATGCTTCAGAGCCAAACGCGTTGACAAAGTGTGGGAAGGATGGTACGATAGCCGCAGGCTGACGATACTCACAAATCCTCACCCACCCCCTTATCCCCTTCCTCTCCCACTTGCGGGAGAGGAAGGGCTGGGGGAGAGTGAGGGCCATCTATCCCCCGCGCGAGGTCGCTATGTCGTACCGGGCCTGGTTTCGCTGCTTCCGGGGCTGCCCCGGCGAATATTCTCTCTACGAGGTCGTCTACCAGTGTCCGATC
>JADYZS010000396.1 GCA_020853075.1 Anaerolineae bacterium
CGTGCGCGGGGTTGTAGTTGATGAGTTCCTGAATGGGAATATTGGTGCGTGAAGCAATGAGCGCCCAGAATTCCCCCCGCTTCACCTGATACCAGTAGCCCTTGCTGGCCTCGCGGGCTGGAATCTGTATCTTCTCACTGGCAACGAGGGTGCGGTTGGGCCGTGCCGCTGCCTCCGGGTTGGCAGCCAGGAGTTCCTGCACGCTGCGGTCGGTGCGCACGGCGATGGTCTGCCAGGTATCGCCCGCGCGCACGGTATAGATAGAACTGTCGGAGGGGGGTGGTTGAGCGGCGAAGACAACAGAGGCAAGGAAGAGCGTCGCCAATAGCGACGCGGCGAACGACAAGACGCGCGTGGGGGGACGGGCCGGTCGGTGAGACATAGGGCTCCCTCTCAGGTCGCCGAGCGATAACAGGCAGATAGCCGGCAGCGTCTATCAACTGGCCTTTACTTCGTTGACCTCATCCATTGAAATCCAACCCTGACGAATGGCGTAAAGCACCGCTTCCGTGCGCGACCCCACCTGCAACTTGCTGAAGACATTAGCCATGTGCGCCTGCACCGTGCGAGAACTGATCACCAACATCTGGCCGATTTCCTTATTGCTGAAGCCACGGCCCGCCAGTCGTAACACTTCCAACTCTCGCTCGCTCAGGGCATCCAGTGGCTTGGCGACGGGAGGGGCTTTCTTGTCCCGTGCCAGCCGCTGCACAACCTTCTTGGCGATGGCCGGTGAGAGAACCGATTCCCCTTCATGCACCTCGCGTACCGCCTGCACCAATTCGCTGCCGCGGGCGTTTTTCAGTAGATAGCCCGCAGCCCCCGCTTCCAGCATGGCAAAGACGTATTGGTCATCATCGTAGGCAGTGAGCACCAGCACCGCCGTCTGAGGAAGACCCTGCTTAATCTGGCGCGTCGCTTCCAGGCCGTTGAGCACTGGCAGGCTGATGTCCATGATGACGACGTCCGGGCACAGGAGGAGCGCCAGATCTACCGCCTCTTGACCGTTGCCCGCCTCGCCTACTACGCGGAGGTCTTCGTGGTGCTCCAATATCTCGCGCGTGCCTTCGCGCACCAGGTTATGGTCGTCGGCCAAAAGGATATTAATTGGTTTGCTCATGACTGCTATTGGTCGTAACTGAGGTGCGATGATCGCACTATAACCCCTCTTCTCCCCGCAGCAGGGGGTGGAGAGAGGCTGAGGCTCATCCCCCTCCGCCCACGTGATGGTCTATGCCGCGGTAGGCATTGATGAAGCGGACGATGCGAGCCTCGTCAAACTCGTCAAGCTTATCAATCCGGGTCCAGGCGGTCAGGGCGATGCGCTTGTCCAGTCCAGGGTAAGGGGCCATAAAGATCTGCGTTGGATACCGCTGAACGATGGTTGCCAGTTTCTTCACCAGGTCGGGGCAGCCTTCCGGACACCAATACTGCACGCCGACGCCGCCATCTTCCAGGTTATGTACCTGCGACTCGTTGCGGATGGGTTGGTCGTGCACGCCCCAGGGCGCGAGCCCGCCCATGTGCGGCCCCGACGTGGGCGGCACCGAGTTGTAGCCGTTATACGGCGGGTCAGGGAGCGCGTTGCCCCAGGGGTGCGCATTACCCAGGCTCTGCACAAATTCGCCTGTGCCGGGCGCAGCAGGCGCGAAGGCGCTCCGGGCGACCAGAAATACGACCAGCGCGAGCAGGGCAATGCCTCCGGCAGCCAGGAGCAGGTTCTGAGTGCGCCGAGCGCGGGCTCGCGCGGCCTTCTCCATCTCCCGGCGCTGCTTCACACTGAGCCGGTCCGTCGCCTGTTCTTTCTTCTCTCTTGTCAAGGTCTTCTGAGCCATCTCTCCTCACCCTTATCCCTTCACGTTTTACGCTTTATATACCAGACAAAGTCGCTTCTCACTATGAGCCTTATTACACTTGTAATTATCTCAAGAGTCAGCGGATAGGTAGCAGATTAGCGGATAACGACTACCCACGGGAGAGCCATCCGCTCATCCGTTACGCCGAAGGCATCCGCTGACCTTGATCTGCCATCTCCTCAGAACAGCATGGCACCTCTGACTATCGCTTCTCCTCCTTCTTTCCACTTTCTTCACCTTTTGATTGCGCGGAGCGCACCTCCTCCAGGACGTGAACCAGGGCGCGGTTAGAGGCAATGGCCCACAAGCCGGGGATAGCCAGGATCAGGATAATGGCGAAGATCCCGCCGATGATGGTGGCTATCAGGAGGAGCAAGATGAGCAGGACGGTGAAGAGCGGCCTGGAAAGGGTCAGGAGCAGAGCGTTGCGGTAGATGAGCAGGATGCGCGGCTGCTCCATCTGGATCAGAAGCGGAAAAGCATAAATCTGTGCAGCCACCCAAATGATAAGGAGATAAATCCAGAGGATTGTGAGATATTGCAAGATGCCGGTTGTGGCGTTGACGTAGAACCACACGTTGGTTAATAGGATGAAGGCTCCCCCCAGGGCGACGATGGCGATCTGCCAGCTGCGCCAGAAATAGAGGCGTGCGCCGGTGAGAAACATGCGCCACTCCACGCGCCGCTCGTGAGCGAGTTCGTTTCCAATGTACATCAGTCCGGCGGTGGCCGGTGGGATGAGGATGATGACCAGCACGCAGAGCCACCAGAGCAGGTTGAGACCGGCAAACATGAACAGTTCTTCGTAGAGGTCTCGCACCGATAACCCAAAGATACGAAATGCGCGCACGGGGCCCCTCCTAGTCGGTGAGGATGTGCAGAACTCTGACCTGGATCGCCGGATTCCGGCGCAGGTTGCCGTGGTAACAGGGCGGCAACTCGGCCAGAGGGCTGGAAAGTCCATTCACCGAATGACCGAATGAGATAGCGATTTCCTGCTCGTACGAAAAACCGTAGGCGCGCACGGGCGCGTTCGGGATGACGCTGGCGGTCCCCACCGGGATGAGCAGGTCGCCCAGGGAGACCGTGCGATCATAAAGCGGCAGGAGGCGGCCCAACCCCATGCGCAGACGGATGCGAATATCGCCGTACAGAGCACAATAACGGACGTCCGCTGGCATCGCGCCAGGGGCATTGAGAGCAGCCAGAAATGCGCTCTCCGGCTGTATCTGGCGCAGGGCGGGGCTATTCAGGCGATCCACCTCCAGCGTCCCCATCTGGCGAAAGACGTCGCGCCGGGCCCGCTGTTGCCAGTTATGCACGGCGTCCTCTGCCTCCTGCAATTGCTCCGCCGGATCTGTCTGCCATCCGAACAGCCGCTCGGCCCAACCCATCACCCGCCGCACGAACGGGTCAGGCGGGATCAGGCCCAGCACGCGCGTCAAATCAACTCCCAGGTGCGGCGTGCCCAGGGTGATGAGCCGCCCTACGTCGCCCTGATAGACGGTCCCGTACTCGTCCGGCTCGCGGCGGCTGAGATAATAGCGCGCCACGAGCCCGCCCAAACTATGGGCTACGATGTCCACCTGGGCAGGGCCACCACGGGCGACGCTATCGCGGCTGAGGCACGCTAACGATGAAGCCTCATCTACCGCCAACCCCGTCTCCCGCCCCAGCAAGCGGCTGGCGATCTGGCGGATGTCGCCCCGGTTGTTGTAATCGCCTTCTTCGTCCAGGCCAAAATGGAAGAGGCGAATCAATTCAGGGTCAAAGCCGCCCTGCCGCACCAGGTAGTGCGGGAAGCCGTCGCCCGTCCAATCGGCGGGCGTGCCGTCAAAGCCGTGAATCAAGAGAACGGGATGAGGGATGCCCGGCATGACCCCTTCGCTGTCACTTAAGTAATCTACCACAAAGACACAAAGACACGAAGTGATATATCTGCTACCTTTGCAGATTTGGTAGAAGCGATGCTGAGGCATGCTTTGACCGTCGTGGGCGATAAACCTTCACGGAACTGTTAGGCGATCCAGGAAAGCAGGTTGAGCTGATGTTCCCCTTTGACCTTCACCCACGGCGAGTCGTCCAGCAACAAGTAACCTGTAGCGGTATTTGCGCGACACTGCGAGTATCGCGGTCAACCCCCTATCGGTATTTGTAAGTGGGGGCGCGCGTCCAGGCCAAGCAAGAGAAAACAGAAGAGACGGAGAAACCAGCCCGCCTCCTTATCGGTATGGCCCTGCGAGATTACCTTTGGATCAATGGCAGGTAGCGGCGGAAGGTTGAGAATGGCACCTGGATCAATGGCAGATAGCGGTGGAAGGTTGGGATAGATACCAGGAACCCACCCCGCAAGGCGTACGAACCGCCACTTTGGGAACCGGCATCGGGCTGACCGATGACACCCACCAGGGTATACGGACCGCCGCTGCTGGTATCGCCACCTTCTGTTGTCCACCAGGGGATGGCGAAACTGGTCGTCGGGCTGTCAGGCGCAGCGAAGATGGCCGAGCCGCCGACCAGAGCCAGGACGCAGACGGCTAGGAGAAGGAATAGCTTTCTAGACATGCTTCCCTCCTAGCGCAGGGTCACAAAGACCGGAATCGTGTCCTGTCCTTCAACCGGCGCTACCAGCGCAATGCCGACCACCTGAGCACCCTCGGTCACCACCATGCCATTCAACGTTTCCGTCCGCAGGGCACGGACCCGACCGGGTAACTCGGCAGCGGTCAACCGTTGACCGACGGTGATGCTGGCATCTGGGTCAACCTTGACCTCCGTGATGCCGTAGATAACCAGGGAGACATAGTCACCAGCCTGGGCCGCCCCGGGCGCACTATGCATCGCCATCGCTCCTTCTTCTTCCTTGCCGGGGGCCAGTTCCCACACCATGCGGCTCTTAACAACGCCGATGATGCCGCTGGCGATCTTGCTATCGGCCAATGCCACCAGCGGGAGGGCAGATTGGCCGCCGGGCACCGGCTCGCCCATGCCCGTTACGGCTACCACATCGCCGGGGTTGAGGGGTTGGGAGCCGTTCACCCGGGCCACCAGCGACAGGGCACTAGCGAGGACGTTGCCGGCTTGGATATCGTCCACTGTGTACAATGCCCACTCGCCGAGCGCGTTTGAAGTATTGGGCCACAGGCCGTAGGTCGACACGCCTGGGCTGGGGATGTAGACGCCATAATTTGGGATGTCCGGGTTACTGCCGATCTGGATGGCGTCGTCGCCAGTATCAAGGACCCGGATCCCGTCGGCGGCGGTGGTGTTGCTGATCAGCAGGCTGTAATTCAGGCTGGGGCCAATCCGCAGGCCACCTTCGTTCGGCACCATCAGGCGGATGCCGGCGTTGTACAGAAACCAGTCGCCGGTCGTGCCATTGTAGTAGGTCCAGGCCCTGAAGGACCCATTAGTGGCGTACCCGTAGAAAGGCCAACCGCCGGCGTCCGACGTTTCCACGTACATACCCCCGTATTGGTTGGCATTACCGACATAGCGGATGCCGAAAACTTCATTGCCGCTGATCCGGAAATTACGTCCGATACCGACAAAGTGGACGCTCTCGTCAGTGAAGACGCCGGGCAAGGCCAGGGCCTGGGGTGTCGGGGTGAGTTCCTGGCGCGGGCTGAGGGTGGTGTAGGGCCCGATGCTGTTGCCCGCTCGCACACCGATCTCAAGCCAGCGCGCCGCAGAGCCAAAGACGCCCCCAAAATCTAGTTTGACAGTGAAGAGACCATCTACAACCGTGACGTCATTTTTCTCTAAGGTGCTGCCCACTTGGGTTCCATCGCTCTCGGCACTGAAGAGAGCGAAGCGCAAATCGTAGGTGCCGTTGGCCCGGTTGCCGTTGGCTGTCAGCAGACCCTGATAGGTGAAGCCGTTTCCAATCGGGGCAGCAGGCATTTCTGGCAGGTTCAACTCAGCCTGCTCAGGTGCTGGCTGCTGACCCCGGCTCAATGAGGTCTGCTCCGGCCCGGCTAGGAAAACAACGGCCAGACTGACAATGAGGCTGACGAGCAGGTACAAGGGTTTGCGTTTCATCTTTGCCCTCCATGGAGACCTGGATAGTGGTAAAAACAGATCCTCAGGCCTGATTCTTTTCTCTACTGACCTCTTCCAGCATCTCGGCCACGCTGCGGCGGGCGGTCTCCGTCTCAGCGCCCAGCATCGCGGCCAGTTCCCCAAGGCGGTCCCCGTCCTTGAGCGCGGTCACCGCGGTGGCCGTGCGCTCGCCGATGATGCGCTTCTCCACCTTCAGGTGGGCATCGCCATAAGCCGCCAACTGTGGCAAATGCGTCACACAGAGCACCTGATGGCCCGGCCCTGTAGCCTGCCTGGTAAGCCCCCACAACTTGCGGCCCACCACCGCACCCACGCGCCCGCCGATGCCCACATCTATCTCGTCAAAGATCAGGGTCGGCGTCGCGTCGGCGGCAGAGAGAACCGCCTTGAGCGCCAGCATCAGGCGCGAGGTCTCGCCGCCGGAGGCGACCTTTGCCAGCGGGCGCAGCGGCTCGCCTGGGTTGGCCGAGACGAGGAACTCCACGCGATCCAGCCCGGTCGCGTCAAAGGCCACGCGGCGGAGAGAAGGAGTCTCCGGTGCGGGAGCCGCCTTCTCTTTGCCCTTGCCTTTCCGCTCGCCTGCTTCTGCGGGCTCCGGCACGTACGCGCCGTCAGGGTCATCTTGCCAGGCGATGTCCACGCCGAAGCGCGCCTTTGCCATGCGCAGGTCTTCCAGTTCCTGCTCTACGGCCCGCGCCAGCCGCTCGCCGGCCGCTCGCCGCGCCCGCGAGAGTTCTGCGCCGAGGCTGCCGATGGCTCGCAGCCGCTTTTCCTCCTCTTGTTCCAATTCCGCGATGCGCTCGCCGGCGTGGCTGACCGTCTCCAGTTCGCGCGCGGCCTGTTCGCCGTAGGCAATGATATCCTTAATGGAGTCGCCGTACTTCCGCTTCAGGTTGTAGATGAGGTTCAGCCGCTCCTCCACCTCTTGCAGCCGCTCCGGGTTGTACTCCACCGCCTCGCGATAGAGGCGCAGGGCGCGCACCAGGTCGGAGAGAGAATCGGCCAGCGTTTCCGCCGTTTGCAGGTCGCCGCGCCGGTCGCCGTCAATGCGCGCCAGACGCGAGAGCGCGTGTACCGCCTCACCCAAGCGATCCGTCGCGCCCGGCTGCTCACCCGTTTCGTCCTCTAAAGCCTGCAACGCCTCACCTGCCAGGGCCAACAACTGCTCGGCGTTGGCGAGGCGCGTCCGCTCCGCCATAAGGTCTGTCTCTTCGCCTGGGGTCAGGCGCGCGGCTCCGATCTCCTCCACCTGGTAGGTGAGAAGGTCAATGCGGCGCGCCCGCTCCCGCTCGTCCTGGCGCAGCGCGGCCAGTTCGCGCCGGAGTTGTCTCAACATCCGCACTTCTGCGGCCACGCGCGCCCGCAGGTCGCCCAGGCCCGCGTAGCGATCCAGGAGTGCCACGTGCTCTCGCACCCGCAGAAGCGAAAGATGGTCGCCCTGGTTGTGGATGTCCACCAGGCGATGGCCGACTTCGGAAAGGAGGGACAGCGAAACCGCGCGCCCGTTGATACGGCCCACGGTGCGGCCTTCGCGCCGCACCTCCCGCGCCAGGATGATGGCATCGCCCTCGCCTTCCAGTCCCTCCGCGGCGAGGATGGAGGCAAGCGTGGCCCCTTCTTCTGTGTCCGGGGCTTGGGCCGCGGGCGGCAAGGCGAAATGCCCTTCTATCTCGGCCCGCTCTGCGCCAGCGCGCACCATCTCGGCGTCGGCTTTCCCGCCCAACAGGAGGGTGACCGCGTCCACGATGATAGACTTGCCCGCGCCGGTCTCGCCCGTGACGACGTTCAGCCCTGGGCTGAAGCGCAGGTGCAACTCATCAATGATGGCGAAGTTGCGGATGTGAAGTTCAACCAGCATAGCCGCGTTCTTCAGAATCCAGGCACCAGCACCATGATGCGTGAGATGTCGGAGAACAGGTAATAGGCCAGCAACGTACCGAGCAGGATGGCGACGACCACCGCCAGGCGACCAAGAAAAGACGAGCGGCGGAGTTGCCCTTGCAGCGCGGTCTCCTCTGCCATCTGCTGCGCGCGATAGTCCTGCGGCGGGGCGGCTGGCGAGGCAGTCGCCGTGCGCCGCCGGAAATGCAGTACGACTACCCGGGGGGCTCCCTCTTTCTCTTGCCCGGTGCGGATGGGTGTGGTCGTCGCCTCCAGTTCCCAGCCGCTGCGCGCCTGCACCGCCACCATGTCCGGCACGTCGTCCCGGTTGACCAGGACGGTGTGGTCATGCCAGTCGCCCGTGAGTGCCAGTTCGTCCATCCCGGCCAGCGGCGCGCCGCAGACGGCGCAATGGTCGCGCTCGGCCAGGTTGGAGGAGCCGCAGCGGCGGCACTGGACGTTGAGGCGCTCGCCGCAATAGCCGCAGAAGGCGAGGCCCGCTTCGTTATCCTGGCCGCAACGAGCGCAGCGTTGGCCCACGAGAAGAAGGCGCGTGCCGTCGGGCGAGAGTTCCAGATGCGCGCCGCACTCCCCGCAGCGGCGGGCGGAGATGCTCACCGCGCCGCCGCAATGTGGACAGGGATGTTCCTCGTCTATCACCTCTGCCCTAGCAGGTAATTCTGTAGCCCCAACTGCTTGATCTGGTCTAGCTGCGTCTCTAGCCAGTCAATGTGGTCTTCCTCGTCCTCCAGTATGTCCTCCAGGAGTTCCCGCGAGCCGCCGTCGCCAGCATCCAACGTCAGCCGGATGGAGTCGTTGTACGCTTTGATGGCTCCCTCTTCGGCGCCACGGTCGCTGTCCAGTTGGGCGGGGACGTCGCTGCCGATGTGGAGAGCGTTCAACTTGCTGACGACCGGCTGCCCCTCCAGAAAGATGATGCGGCCGATCAACTTCTCGGCGTGTTTCATCTCCTCAATGGCGCGCTTCTCGTTCGCTTCGTGCAGCCGCCCGTAGCCCCAGTTGGCACACATCTCCGAATGTACCATGTACTGGTTGATGGCCGTCAGTTCGTCGGCCAGCAGGACGTTCAGTCGCTCTATGACCTTGCTATTGCCCTTCATGGTATCCCCCTGGTGAGAATGTAGATTGATGAAGATTGCCGAAATCAGCGTAGCCGCGCGTAGACCGTCGCGGCACTGAGACCGATGAATAGAACCAGATCCAGCCGGAACACAAAAGCCAACGGCGCGACGATGAGCGTCGTTAGAGGCGCGCCCTGGACAACGGCTGCGATGCCTAACGCCAACCCCGGCCCGATGGCCCCGCCCAGGATCGCGCCGGCCATGGCGATGAGTCCCAGATAGCGGGAACGGCGACGGCGCACCGCGCTCCGCACCGCCTCGGCGATGCCGCCGCCCACCGCCGGACCGAGCAAGATGGCGATCCAGAAGCCAAAGAAGCCGCGGCCAAGCACACTAAACAGGAACCCAGCCACACCGAAGAGGACGAGGCTCACCACCGCGGCGATGGGGTAATCCCCAACGACGCCAGTGTAATAGAGCGCACGCTGCCCAGAGACACATTCGCGGCAGCGGTAGCCGACGGGCGTGCGCACGGCACAGCGCAGGCAGATGGGCTTGTTGCAGCGGTTGCAGCGCAGGAGTGTCTCGGTGTCGGGATGGTTGGCGCAGTAGAGGATTTCCGGTTCGGCATGGTCGGGAGCGGGCGGCGATAGTATCGCTTCCGGTTTGCGGATGGGCCTCTCTGCTACCTCCATCGCCTGCGCAGGGGCAGACACTACCACCGTCTCAGGTGGATCGCTGACGGGCGCAGCCCCCACCATCCGCTCAATCCATTCTAACCCTACCTTCGCCTCGCCGTTGTCCGGGTCCAGGGCTAAAACACGCTGGAAACAGGCTCGCTTCTCCTCCGGCGATTCCACGACACCCGCCAAATCAAGCCACGTTTCTACGTTGTCCGGCGCGAGTTCCGTTGCCTTCCGCAACAGGCGGCGGGCCTCTGCCAATTCACCCACCCGTGCCGCCGCCTCCGCCTGCCGCACCAACTCCGTCGCCTTCACACGGTCCATTTCAGTTTATCCATCAGATAGCGATAGAAGTAATTGCGCTCGCGCAGGCGCACAAAACGGTTCGCATTGGCGCTGGCGGTGACGATGACGTTATCCTCGTTGTGCAACTCCACCTCTTTCTGGCCGTCAATGTTCAGGATCGCGCGGTGGCTGGTGAAGACCTGCAGGCGCACTGGCGTCCCCTGATCCAGCACCACCGCGCGGTGCATACTGAGGTGCGGCGCAATCGGCAGGACGAGGATGTTCTTCAGTTCGGGGGGCAGGATGGGCCCGCCCACGGCGAGGGCATAAGCGGTGGAGCCGGTGGCCGTGCTGACGATGACGCCGTCGGCGATGTAGGTCGTCAGGTAACCTTCGTCCAGGTAGGCCGCCACGCGCACCAGGCGGGCCAGGCTGCCACGGCTCACCACCGCATCGTTCAGCGCGGTATAGGTGGGGCCGTCGGATGCGCCATTTCGCTGCACCTCCACCCGCACCCGCATCCGCTCTTCTATCCAATACTGGCCGTCCAACAACTGCGCGAGCGGCTCCTCCCAATTTTCGGGGTTCACCTCGGCCAGAAACCCCAAGCGTCCTAGTTTGACGCCCAGGATAGGGACGCTGTAGGGAGCGGCCAGGCGCGCCGCGCGCAAGATGCTGCCGTCGCCGCCCAACGTGATGACGAGGTCGGAGCCGGCGATGCCCGCTGCCATCGCCTCTTCATCCAGAGACGACGCATACCAGGGCGCGCCGCATCCTCCTGCAGCCAACGCCGCGCCCATACGCTCGCCCAGCGGCAAAGCGTGGGGCAGTTGGGGTTGGTGCAAGATACCGACGCGCTTAAAGAGGCCCACGGTTATTGTTCCCTGCTATCGTTCTTGAGAAAGGTGACGACATCTTGTAACAGGACGTTCTGCTGCGTGCCCTGGGCCATGTGCCGGAGCGCGGCCTGACCTTGAGCCAATTCGTCTTCGCCCAGGATGATAGCATAGGTCGCACCCGCGCGATCCGCCGCGCGCAATTGCGCCTTCAGGCTGCGGTCGCCGAAGGCGAGGAGCGCAGGTAGCCCCGCGGCCCGCAGGTCTGTGACAAGTTTCAACGCCACCGTCTTGCCATCCTCGCCCAACGGCGCGACGAAGGCGGTAGGCCGTGGCTGACCCGGCACGGCGATGCCGCGCTCCTTCATCGTGAGGATGATGCGTTCAATCCCCGTGGCGAAGCCGATGCCGGGCGTCGGCGGCCCGCCCAACGCCTCAATCAGCCCGTCGTAGCGCCCGCCGCCGCAGACCGCGTTCTGTGCGCCGATCCCCTCGGCATAGACCTCAAAAACCGTCTTGGTGTAATAGTCCAGCCCGCGCACCAGCCGGTGGTTGACCGCGTAGGGGCGATCCAGTTCATCCAAATAGCGGCGGACACGCGCGAAGTGCTGCGCGCAGTCGTCGCAGAGGTAATCGGTGATCTTGGGCGCGGCCGCTATGACCGGCTGCGCGGCGGGAACCTTAGAATCCAACAGGCGGAGGGGATTGCGTTCCAGCCGCCGCCGGTCGTCGTCGCCCAAGACGTCCAGGTGCTGACGATAGTAGGCGACCAGCGCCTCAATGTAGCGCGGGCGGCAACGCGGGTCGCCGGTGCTGTTGATCTGGAAAGAAAGCCCCCCGAAGCCCAGATCCTCGTAGAGTTGCCAGGCGACGGACATCACTTCCACGTCCAGCGCGGGGTCCATCTCGCCGATGGCTTCCACGTTGAACTGCCAGAACTGGCGATAGCGTCCGGCTTGGGGCTTCTCGCGGCGGAAGATGGGGCCGAAGGAGTAGAGTTTGACCGGCTGCGGGCGCGTGCGCATCCCATGCTCCAGATAGGCGCGCATGACGCCCGCGGTGAACTCGGGCCGCAACGTCAGGTCGTCGCCCCCTTTGTCCTGGAAGGAGTACATCTCCTTGTCCACGATGTCGGTGCCTTCGCCGACGCCGCGCACAAAGAGGCTGGTCTCCTCAAAAATGGGCGTGTCAATAAACTCGTAGCCGTAGAGGGCGGCGACGGCATGGGCGCGCTCGGTAACGTGCCGCCAATACGGGCGGTCTTCTGGCAAAATATCCTGCGTGCCGCGCGGGGCGCGATACAAGGGCAAGTAGCCTCCTGAACGATGTAGGGGCATTATACCTTAAGGAAGGGGAAGGGACAAGAGGGCGGGTCGTGCCCCCTGCCCTCGCCCTTCGTTTGACAGGACGGGTAGTTCGTGGTATGATATGTATGGGTTAGCACTCTCAGGGTGAGAGTGCTAAAACAGGGATAATGGTATGAACGAATTGAGCGAACGGCGACGGGCCGTGTTGGGTATGGTCGTGCGCGAGTTTATCGCCACTGCCCAGCCCATCGGTTCACAACATATCGTCGCCGCCTACGAACTGGCGTGGAGCCCTGCGACCGTCCGCAACGAGATGGCCGCGTTGGAGGAATTGGGCTACCTGACCCATCCCCATACGTCCGCCGGGCGCGTGCCTACCGAGAAGGGCTACCGCTATTTCGTAGAACATCTGCTGGAAGAACTGACGCTGCCGCTGGCCGAGCAGATACGCATCCGCCACCAGTTCGGCCAGGCGCGCATGGACCTGGAGCAATGGGTACGGCTGGCCGCGTCCATCCTGGCCCAGGAGACCCAGGCTGCGGCCCTGGCAACGCCGCCGCGGGTGGACCGCTGCCACGCCAAGCGAATTGAATTGATTTCCTTGCGCGAAGGGGTCATTCTCCTTTTGGTGGTGCTGCAAGAGGGTCGTGTGCGAGAGCAAATGCTCTCGCTGGAGCCGCCACCATCGTTGGATGAACTGATCCGCGCCGAACACCTGTTGAACGTTGCCTGCCGGGGAGCCGATGCCCGCCAGGTGGAAGCGCGGTTAACCGTCTTGCCGGAACTGGCGGCGCAGGTGGGCGGCGTCGTGGCCGATATTATGCACCGGGTGGATGCGGGCTTGAGCGACCACCTGGTGCGCGAGGGGTTGGGGCGGGTGTTGGCCGCCCCGGAGTTCGGTCACGGCGAAGTCGCCCGGCACGTGATGCGGGTGTTGGATGAACGCCTGCTGCTGGAATCGCTCATCTCCCAGGGGCCCGGCGTGGGCGAGGTGCAGGTCATCATCGGCGGCGAGGGGCGCTGGGATGCCCTCCGCCAGACGAGCCTCATCCTCTCCCGCTACGGCATCCACGATGGGCCCACGGGGATGCTGGGCGTGCTAGGGCCACTGCGCATGCCCTACGGGCGCGCCATCTCCACCCTGCGCTACGTAGGCGGGCTGATGAGCGAGTTGCTGGCCGACTGGTACGGGTAGGAATAAAACTTAAAACGCAAAGAGTGAAGGGAGCGTGAAGTGAGCGATACGGAAAACCAGAAAACCGAGCAAGCAATGCCTTCCGGCGACGGGAGCGCCGCGCCGGAAGGGGAGAGCATGGCCGAGCCGGTGGTTGCCGCCGCGCAGCAGGAATTAGAGAAGGCGAAGACGCAGGCCGCGGA
>JADYZS010000397.1 GCA_020853075.1 Anaerolineae bacterium
GTCGCCATCCGGTTCTTTTCAATCCAGTATCCGGTTGCCGGTTCATAAATCACCCGATGATTCTTCAGGTTACGCCCATTTAGGATTGGCAGATACCTGTCATCGTCTATCTGCTTTTCTTTCTTGATCCACGGATTATGTTTGATCTCTGGCGTGCGCGGCGATACTCTTATTTCATAGACATCGCTTAAGCGGTACGAGCACAAGGCTTCGAGCCTCTTCGTGAAAGGGGTCCCGAAGATTACAATTTCACCTTTCCACCTATCTCGCTTACTAATAGGTGTGACCCGTCCATCAGCATATTCTAGAAGGGCGATTACGTGGGCAGCCTCTCTTGATTTCTTGAAGTCCAACACGAGTGTCGCAACGTCGGCCTCCGGCTTAAAAACATCAGGGCCCAGATAGACGAGGCGTGTTTCCCCATGCCTCGCGAGAAACTCGCGCAACTTCTTAAACTCATCCAGAAGAATGAAGGTTGCCGGAACGACGAAGAGAAGTTGCCCCCCCTCTTTTAGCAGTCTTATGGACTTCTCAATGAATGCTCCATAAACGTTATACTTTCCGTACCAGGTGCTGAAAGACTCCTTATACTTCCGCTTTGTTTCGTTGTCCACTCTGATCGTGTAATGATCCGATAGACTGGGAATCCCGTAAGGCGGATTGCCGATGATGAGGTCGAACCGTACATCCGTCTCCCAGAGCAGATAGTCACATTGGATGATCTCTACATCCTTGACGATCTGCTCCTGTCTGATGTACCCGATGATGTTATCGTTTACCTCTATCCCTAGCCTTCTTGTTCTGTGAAAAAAAGCAGGGCGATTTCTCTTTACGCCTGTCAGAAACTGGGCCACTCCGCAAGCGGGCTCTAGGATCGCCTGCCCTTCCTCCTCTATCCGTTTATCGATCATGCCCACCATGAGATCAATAACCCACTCGGGCGTGAAGAAGATGCCGAAATCTTTTTTAACGGGCTTGACCGCTTCGTTCACAGCGACAGCGTGCATGTCAAGCAATAGCCTGCTTGCTCCGACGCTCAACGCAGCCTCCTTACTCCCTATAAATCCTCACCCTGCGATACGGCTCGCGGCCATACGAGTGCGAAATGAGATTAGCGGAGCGGGCCATCTCGTGCTGCTGGCGGCGCACCGCCGCGGCCTGCGGGCTCAGTTCCGCCGCGTGCGCGCCCGACAGGACGCGGCGAATCGCCTCTTGCGTCTCCTGCATCGCCGCATCAAAGGGGTCCACCGGGACCGTCGGCAGCCCGAAGATGTCGGCCAGCATCGTCTCCATCTGGTTCACGGTGCCGGAGCGCAGAATATAGACCGGGATGCCGCGCTGCTCCGCCTCGGACACCGGCTGAGGCCGCTTGCGGTAGTAGTTCTTCAAGGTCAGCACCAGGTCGGCATCGTCTATGTCATCCACCAACTCAATGGGAACGTGCAGACGGCCGGCTGCCTGCTTCAAGCGCACTTCGCCCACGCCGTAGGCATAGATACGCTTGGCCTCCAGCGGCGGTTGCTCTTCAGCGTAAGCGAGAAGAGGCGCATAAGCGGCTTCTTCCCGCAGAGTCAGGCCGGGCGCAGGAGCCAGCGAAGGCGCAGGCTCAATGTGTATCCGGCCCTCCACATCGCGCTGGCGAATTTCCGGCTTCAGGCTCCGCCCGCGCAACATGGCATCCACCGCCGCGGCGACGTTGTGATGCACTGCCACACGCTGGCGATCCTGTATCTCAACCACCACGTCAAAGGTGGGCGGAGCCTTGCGCTCCAACACCGACTTCTGGGTGCCGCGCCGCCGCGCTTCCTCATCCGAAAGCGTCACACTCTGGATGCCGCCTACCAGGTCCGATAGCGTCGGATTCAGGAGCAGATTCTCCAGCGAGTTGCCGTGAGCCGTGCCGATGAGTTGCACACCGCGCTCGGCGATGGTGCGGGCGGCCTGCGCTTCCAACTCGCGCCCGATCTCGTCAATGATGATGATCTCCGGCATGTGGTTCTCCACCGCCTCAATCATCACCTCGTGCTGGAGCGCGGGCATGGCAACCTGCATCCGCCGCGCCTTGCCGATGCCGGGGTGCGGGATGTCGCCGTCGCCGCCGATCTCGTTGGAGGTATCCACCACGATCACGCGTTTGTGGTCGCCCAGGATGCGCGCCGCCTCGCGCAGCAGCGTCGTCTTGCCGACAGCGGGACGCCCCAGGAGCAAGATGCTCTGCCCCGATTCTACGATGTCCTGCACGATGTCAACCGTGCCATAAACGGAACGCCCCACCCGGCAGGTCAGCCCCACGACCCGGCCCTGGCGGTTGCGCATGGCGGAGATGCGATGGAGCGTCCGTTCAATGCCGGCGCGGTTATCGCTGGTGAATTGGCCGATGCGTTTGACGACGTGGTCTAGTTCATCGTCCGTTATCTCGTGCTCGCTCAGATAGACTTCGTGGTCAACGAAGCGCGCTTCGGGCCGCCGCCCCAGGTCCATGACGACCTCAAGGAGTTGTTCGGCCCGGTTGGCCTCTCGGAGTGCCTGCTCTATGGCAGGCGGCAGCACGGCCAACAGTGCTTCTAAGTCATCGGTGATCTTCTGTTGCATATCTCTGAACTACGGTTGCTCTCGCTTCTATCCTAAATGTGTTTCCCCGCGCTGGCATGGGCGGGCTCCGGTAATGGCCGCTCCACAGAGCCTCCGCTGCCGTTATGCCCTACGCTCATGGTAGGTTCAACGCCCCGTTCCAGCGCGGGAACCGTCTTCGGGGCAGGCTCTTTTGCCCAGGCGACGGTGTACCTGACCAGCCGGTTCCAGGTGGCAAAGGGTTGGAAACCCAAGTCCAAGAGGAGCGCCCGCAGGCCACCCTGGTAGTCGCGCACTGCGCTATACACGGGCCGTTCCGGATGCAAGGCCAGAACCTTCAGCCCGTGCAGCAGGAGTTGCTTCATCTGCCCTGCTTCCTGGGTATTCCCCTGTAACCGCAACCACTGTCCCGTCTCCCCCGTTTCTAACAGCACCGCGCCAGCAATTTCCCCTTTCTGCTCCAAGACAAAGGTAAGGTCCGCGTTCGGCTCTCGCCCCTGCCACGCGTCCCCGTTCA
>JADYZS010000398.1 GCA_020853075.1 Anaerolineae bacterium
ATCATTATTTTATGAGCCGCCCCGCAGCTAACGGAGGAACAGGGACAGCCAGAGTAGGTTTTGGCATTGTGAAGTAATAACGGTCTCCATCTCTAGGCCATCTTGGTCGGAAAGAATTGGAGGAAATATGGATCTTGAAGTCTATTGCGACGAAAGTCGCCAGGAGTATTTCAGCACTAAACGGCCGATTGCTCAAGAAAGATACGTGGTACTTGGCAGCCTATGGCTTGAGTCAGTGCATAGAACGGACATCAAAACCAAGATCAAGGCACTACGAGAGGTTCATAATATTCATGGTGAGTTCAAGTGGACACGGGTCAGTCCATCTCGTCAGCTTTTCTACACGGAACTGGTGAATCTCTTCTTTGATGAACCGATACGGTTCCGGTGTATTGTCTTGCCTGCAAGCCAATTAGACGCTATACAATTCCATCGGGCCGACAATGAATTGATGTTTTATAAATTCTACTACTTGATGCTTCAGTCCTGGATCCTTGATTTTAACACCTATCGTATCTTTATAGATATGAAAACAAATAGGGTAAGGCAACGACTGTTGCATTTGCAGGAGTTTCTCAGTAGATCTAATTATTTTGCTGACGTTGCCATCGTTCAGGCGTTGCCGTCGGAAGAGGTAGATCTTTTACAGCTGGTTGACATTTTGATTGGGGCAGTTGGATACCATTTCAACGGCGGTGGTGCAAGCCCCGCTAAACAGGCGGTCACCAGGGCAATAGAACAACGGCTTGGGCATCCTATTCAGCCGACACGAAAAACGGAGGAGAAACTCAACGTTTTCCGCTGGCGTCCTGGTGGAGGATGGTGAAATGCTGCCGGACCTGGTTCATTACGCTACCGAGGCGGCATACCGCCAGCACTACGAAACTTACTACTGCCAAGCGCGCATCTACACATTTGATGGCATGCGGGTCTATTTCCCGAAAAGCCAGTTTGATGATGCCTTTTATGAGAGCGCCAGCCGGGCCGCCAGAGACAAGAGCCTGTTCTCCTGGAATAGAGCCGAGCGCATTGATTGGATTCGTGCCGCATTGCAGGATAGGACTGCCGAACTGTATGCCGGTTGGGATCGAGAGGAGAAACGGATCAATTGGAAAAGAAGGATTGTACTGGTATATGGGAATTATGTCGTGGTGCTGAATTTAGTCCCCAAGAAGCACACTGCTACTTTCATTACTGCCTATGTTGCCGATCCAACGACGATCCAGAAGATACGCAATGGCCCTCGGTGGCCTTAGCAAGTCAGAAGGGAAGAAGGAAAAGGGCCATAAAAAGACCGCTGGTTAATATTGGCCCAGCGGTCGAAGCCTTTGTAGGACCCAAACTGTAAGTAAAGGTCATCATGATTATAGAGGTTTATTGAGCAATTGTCAATAGGCAAATCTGTCCTGTTATGCAATAGATAATGTGCAAGAGTAAAGCAAAGGCGGCGCACCCTCGCGGATGCGCCGCCCCGCTGCCAGCGCGGAGGACACAGCCCCCTATTCTGTGTCCCTGACCAATAATACCGCCCCCCACACCTGCGCCGGAGTGCTACCCGCAAACCGTAGCAGGCCCACCTCACTCCAGACCCGCTCTACATCGGCCCGCAGCGCGGGGCTGCCGCGCGCGGCCAGTTCGTCCTTCACCGCTTCCACCTCGGCGATGAAGCCCGCGTCTAGCCTGCTCCGCTCCGGGTTTCGCAGGAGTGGCGCGGCCCGGTTCAGCAACCGCACGACTCGCCCTCGCAGCGCGGGGTCGGCCAGGAGGAGGCGCGCTACCTCCGGCGAGTGGCGATAGTAGAGCCGGATGTATTCTTTACCCAACGCGCTCTGCGCCAAAGTGTCGTCGCGCAGACCGTAGAGGGCAGAGAGGATGCCGCGCCCCGTGGCCGTTCCCCGCAGCACCGTGGTTGCCACGCACGACGTGCAGAGGGCAGGCGGCGTATCGGTGATCGGTGCGGCTGAACTGAGGCTCACGGCGTTGAAGGCATTGACCCGCCCGTAGCCGAAATCGTCGTCAAAGCCGGTCATGCCCAGGTCGTCGGCACTGTTGCGCAACACCGCCATCACCTGGGCGTTGGTCAGGGTGTTGGTCTGGGCCAGGATGAGACCGGCGATGCCCGCCACGTGGGGCGAGGCCATGGAAGTGCCGCTGAACGATTCGTAGCCGCCGTTGGGCACGGTGCTCAGGATGGCGACGCCCGGCGCGGCCACGTCCACCTCCGGCCCCCGGTTAGAAAAGGTCGCCCTCCTATCCTTGCTATCCGTGGCTGCAACCGCGACGACCCGCTCGTGCTTGGCCGGATAGCCGACGGCGCCGCCATCGTTCCCCGCTGCCGCCACGATGACCGCGCCCTTCTCAAAGGCATAGTTCACCGCGTCGGCGATGGTCTGGGAGCAGAGGGGTGCGCCCAGGCTCATGTTGATGACCCGCGCTCCCTCGTCGGCTGCATACTGGATGCCCTGCGCTACCTGATCGGCGGAGCCGCTCCCCTGCGCACTCAGCACCTTGACCGGCAGGATGCTGGCCTGCCATAGAATCCCCACCGTGCCGGAGCCGTTGGCCGCCGCCGCGATGATGCCGGCGACGTGGGTTCCGTGACCCTGGTCATCTTTAGCGTCGTTGTCGTTGTTGATGAAATCGCGGTCAATATCGGTGCGCACGCGGCCATCGCTCAGGTCCGGGTGGGTGTAATCCACGCCCGTATCCACCACCGCGATCAGGATACTCGTGCTCCCCGTGATGACGTCCCAGGCTTCCGGCGCGTCCACGTCGGCATCGGCGGTGCCGCCGGTCTGCCCGGTGTTGTTCAGGGCCCACTGCTGGGCAAAGAGCGCATCGCCTGGGAATACGTCCGTCTCCAACGTGCGGAAGATGATGTTTAGTTCCGCGTATTCTACGTTGGGGTCCGCCTGGTAGGCGGCGAGTATCGCGTCCAGGTCGGTCTGCGGGGGAACAACGAGTTTATAGACCCGGTCAAGGCCGTAGCCATCGGCACTCTGTGGGTGCAAGGTGGTGAAAACCGGCTCCATTCGCTGCACGCCGAAGCGCCGGTTGAGCCGGTTCACGCTCGCCAGACCCGTAGCGTCCGGGGCTAAAGGCCCTCGTAGCGCGGCAGAGGCCACGAATTTCACCAGGATTTCGCCGGGGACGTACTCGGCTCCGGCACCCAAAAGCGCAACGCCCTGGGCAGCATCCCCTTCGCCCGGTTCGCCCGCGAAGGCAACCGCCCCCATCACGAGCAGCATCAGAGTCAGCGCCAACGCCAACGATAGGCTACGGTAGCGCGTCATAACTGCCCCCTTTCCACCTCATACCCTCTGTGCCTCACATTGATATAGACGGAGGAAAGATGGAGAAGTGACGGGGAAAACGCTCCCTGGGCGGGAAGTCCTGTCGTTCACAAGGCAAGTTGGTTGCACGATATAGTAGGCGGGGCTATAATGGGTCTGTACGGGAAGATTGCTCATTCAACCGGCGGCAATTGGATCGTTTGGCCGTCATTGAACTCTGCCCCAACGGCAATACGGCCATGCAGCGCTATCGCCGTCTCCACCAGGAATACCCACAGCGCGAATTCTACTTTGTGCACACGAGCCGCGAGGAACTGGACATACGGGAACGACAATGGCTAGGGATACGGAGAAGCCATGCGATTAGCCCTGAAAGATGATCTCCCCTTCACGACCGACCAGAGGAACCCACTTCTTACGAGCCGATGAGCGCTGGCGGCGGTCAGCGTGCCACGGCCAACACCGGGAGGAAGATACTATGCTATTAGCCAGTGGCCCAGCCGGGCAAATACCCCGTCCTCGTGCTTCCTCGCGCCCCTGCTGGTACCTGAGAGGTGAGGAAACCCCGTAGCCGGCCACGCGCGCGGCTCAACCGCGACTTGACGGTTCCCAATTCAACGCCCACGATCTGCGCAGTCTCCTGGTAACTCAACCCCTCAATGTCGGACAAGACAAGGACGACGCGTTGTTCACGGGGCAGGGCATCAATCCCCGCCTGGATCAGTTCTTGCGCCTCCACGCGCAGGGCGTGCTCTTCCGGCCCTTCGCCGTGGTAGGGTAGTTCGCGAGGCTCGTCGGGATCATCTTGCATCGCTTCTATGGAATCCGTTGGGTAATGCCGCCGGACGCGCAGGAGGTCGTAGCAGGTGTTGGTGACAATGCGCAAGAGCCAGGCCCGGAAGGAGCCGCCGTGGAACTGGCGGAGGGCCTTGTACGCTTTGAGGAAAGCATCTTGCGTGGCGTCGGCGGCTTCCTCGCTATCCCCTAGCAGACGATAGGCGACGTTGTAGGCGTGGCTTTGGTAGCCCAGTACCAACTGGTTGAACGCTCCCAAGTCGCCCTTCTGGGCTCTCTGGATAAGAACAGATTCGTTGGGCAACATATCCTGATCCTCGCTCTTCCTGGCTGTCCAAGTGGCTCGTGTTAATCTCTCTCCTCTTCCCAATATAAAACAGAATCTCCCCAGGCACATCGGTCATCTGGGGAGATTGGATACTGGACAGGCGGCCAGTCTTGACCCTGGTCAGGTGACCAGGGAGCACAGGCTGACGAATTTCACTTGGTCAGCTGGATAGCTCTGGACTCACCCTACCAGCCTGTGCTGCAAGGCCAGCGCCACCGCCTCGGTGCGGCTGGTCACGCCCAACTTGGAGAGGACCGCGCTGACGTGAAACTTGACGGTGGAGCGGCTCACCACCAACCGCTCGGCGATCTCCGGGTTGCTGAGGCCCTTCACCATCAGGGCCAGCACCTCCCGCTCCCGTTCCGTCAGGTCGAAGCCCGGCTGTTGCGGCTTGGGCTGCATGGTAGCGTGGATCAGTGCCTGGGCCGCCTCCGGCGCGAGGGTGGGCCGCCCGGCGTGAGCCGCGCGGATGGCGCCGGCCAGTTCGTCCGCCGAGACATTCTTCAGGAGGTAGCCGATGGCCCCTGCTTGCAGCGCGCCCTGGACTAACTCCTCCTCTTTGAAAGAGGTCAGGGCAATGACCTGGATGTGCGGGCACTTCTCGCGGATGGCGCGAGTGGTGGTCGCGCCGTCCATCTCCGGCATCACCAGGTCCATCAGAACCACGTCGGGCCGCGCCTGCTGGCAGATACGGACGGCCTCCTTGCCGCTGGATGCTTCCGCGACCATCTCCAGGTCGTCAAAGGCCATCAGGAAGGCGGCTAGTCCCCCGCGCACTACGGCGTGGTCGTCCACGATCATCACACGAATCGGTTTTGGCTCAGTCATTGTGCTCCCTCCGTTGTTCCCCTGACCAGGTGACCACGACCTGCGTGCCGTGGCCGGGTTGGCTCTGTATATCCAGCGTCGCGCCGATGGCTTCGGCCCGCTCGCGCATGATGCCGAGCCCCAGGTGATCTGGGGAGATACTTGTCATTTCAAAGCCGCGCCCGTCGTCGCTGATGCGCAGTTCCACTTTCCCCGGCTGGCAATTCAGGCTCACTACCGCCTGGTTGGCGCCGGAGTGCTTGGCGACGTTGTTCAGGGCCTCCTGGGCAATGCGATAGAGCGCGATCTGCACGTCGGGCGGCACGGGGCATTTCGCCTCTACCGTCAGGGCAATGGGTACGCGCGCCCGCCCGGTAATCGCCTCGGCCAACTGGCGCAGGAGGTCACCCAGGCTCGCCTCCGTCAAGGCTGTCGGGCGCAACTCCAAAAGGAGCGTGCGCATCTCGGCCAGCGCGCCGCGCGTCAACTCTCGCAGTTCTGCCAGTCGCCGCCGTCCTTCATCCGGGTTACGCTCCCACAGGCGGGGTAGCACCTCGGCGATCAGGCTGGCGGCAAAAAGGGTCTGGGTGACGGCGTCGTGGAGGTCGCGGGCCAGGCGTTGGCGCTCGGCGGTCACCGCCGCCGCTTCGGCTTGTTCGTACAGGCGCGCGTTCTCTATCGCGACGGCCACCTGATTAGCAAAGGCAAGGGCCAGTTCGGCCTGCGGCGGCGAGTAGTAGTTTGGAGCATCTTTGTTGAGGCTCACCATGCCAATGACCCGCTCCCTGACCAGCAAGGGAATACCCATCCAGGAGCGGACGTAACTAAACGTAGTCTGCAATTGCCTGCCTACGGTCTCCCGAAAGGCAAGTGCCTCTGGCGTGTCGCCACGCACATCAGAAATGATGACCGGCTGGCGGCGGCGAACCACCTCGCGGTTGACGGGCGACGTCTGCAATGGAAGATGATGGTGCAATATCTCGCCCTGAGCAATGGGGCCGCGGTAGGCGAGAACCTCCAGATCGTCTCCCTCTAAGGCTAGAATAGAGGCTCCATTGTAGTCCACCACGGCCCCCAGTTGATCCAGGATCAGGCCCAACAGAGGTTCCAATTCCAGAGTTGAGAGGATGTTGTGCGAGACCTTGAGCAAGGTGGACAGCTGGTGCGTGCGCTCTTCTACTCGCTGCTCCAACGTTTGATAGGCCAACTCCAGCGCTTCCCGAGCCCGCTTGTGTTCCAGCGCGTTGACAACGATCTCGCCAACGATACGCAGAAGCGCGATGTGGTCTTCCGCCCAGATCTTCTCGGCGCGAACGGCATCAAAACCCACAAAACCGA
>JADYZS010000399.1 GCA_020853075.1 Anaerolineae bacterium
CCCAAGATGGTGGAGTTGACCACCTTCAACGGCATCCCTCACCTTATCACGCCGGTCGTGGTGGAAGTGGAGCGGGCGGTGAAGGTGCTGCAATGGGCCACCAGCGAGATGGACCGGCGTTACAAGCTCTTCGCCAAGGCGGGGGCGCGCAACCTGGATGTCTATAACCAAGGGCTGATAAAGCGCAAGGAGCCGGTGCTCCCCTACATCGTCCTGGTCATAGACGAGTTGGCCGACCTGATGATGTCGGCGCCGGAAGAAGTGGAGCGCACCATCTGCCGGCTGGCCCAGATGGCCCGCGCCACTGGCATCCACCTGATCATCGCCACGCAGCGCCCCAGCGTGGACGTTGTGACCGGCCTCATCAAAGCGAACTTCCCGGCCCGCATCGCCTTCGCCGTTGCCAGCCAGGTGGACTCGCGCGTCGTGTTGGATATGCCGGGAGCGGAACGGCTCCTGGGCCGCGGCGATATGCTCTTCCTGGCCCCCGATGCCAGCGGCCCGCAGCGACTGCAAGGGTGTTACGTCTCCGACCGGGAATTGGATCGCCTTGTACACTTCTGGCGGGGGAGCGCGGAGGCCGCGCTCAATCGCGCCCAGGCCAACGAGGAATATGGCGAGGGGACAGAGGAAGGCAAATCTGCTCAGAAACCAGAAGGGGGAAAGTCGCTTGCAGAGGCGAAGACCGGAACGGCGACGGGAGATGATGGGACATCTCCACCCTGGCAGCCGCCTCTGTGGGACGAACTCAGTTCGGGTGCTGCCGCTGCCGTATCCGAGTCCGCCGAGCCTCCCAAGGACGACCTCTTTGACAAGGCCGTGGAGATCGTGAAATCTCACCAGCGCGCCTCTATCACCTTGTTGCAGCGTCGCCTGCGCATCGGCTACGCCCGCGCCGCCCGGCTGATAGACCTCTTGGAGGCAGAGGGCATTATCGGCCCTGACGAGAGCAACAAGGGACGACAGGTGCTCGTTGCTGCCGATGATACGCCTGGAGGAAACGAGGGAAACGATCCAGGTTCGGCCTCAAGCAGAGGCCGAACGTAGTCATAATACTTGCCTAGATTTCTCACCTACGCTATAATGGGAGCGTGGAATAGGGTGGAGGTTGAAAGCATCTTCGCTGGGAGAGAACGCCACCTCGTGCATATCGCCAACCAGCGAGAAAGTCGTTTCGCGGTCGTCTCGTTCGTTTCCTGCGCATTGGCGACCCAGGCCCGGCGCTGCCCATTGCCGTTCAGCGTGTGAAGGGGAATCCTGTGAAGCGTCCAATCGTTTTTACTGCCAAGCCGTGCGGCCCAGGGTCTCCCTGGTAGGCGCGGCTTTTCGTTTCTCCCTGCCCGGCTTTGGCTGCCCCCTATTTGCACAGGTAACCGAAAGGAGGTGACCAGTCACAAAAATCGGCTAACGGGTATTCTCGGTTTCCATATATCTTGAAGCGGAGGAGAAATTACGATGTATAAGCGCTTCTTCCACATCCTCAGTTTGCTCGTGATCTTGGCGATGGTCCTGGGTGCTTGTTCGCGGGCGGCAACACCTACGGCAACGCCTCCCCCACAGCCAACCCAAGCACCGGAAACGAAGGAAGAGATCGGCACCGATGCCAGGCCACTGGTCAACGTCTTCGTCCCCTCCGGTGACACGCAGAAGATCGTAGATGGCGGCAGCCGGCTTGATGCTCTGCTGAAGTCCAAGTATGGCGTTGTCACCAAGTCGTCGGTCGCCACCAGTTATGCCGCCGCCATTGAGGCCCTGTGCGCAGGCAAGGCCGACATCGTGTGGCTGGCAACCTTGTCGTACGTTCTGGCCCACGATAAGTGCGGTGCGGTGTTGGCCGTCACTTCCGTACGGCGCGGCAGCGCCACCTACAAAGGGCAAATCCTCGTCAGGTCTGACAGCAACATCAACACCATCGCCGACCTGAAAGGCAAGAAGTTTGCCTTCACCGATGCGGCCTCCACCTCCGGCTACCTCTATCCGGTTGGCCTCCTCAAGAAGAACGGCGTGGAACTGAAAGACCTGGCCGAAGCCGTCTTCACAGGTTCCCACAATGCGGCGGCCCTTGCCGTCTATAGGGGTTCGGTGGACGCAGCCGCTACCTTCATTGATGTGCGCGATCAAGAGGAGAAAACCTTCCCCGACATCAAGCAGAAGACCAAAGTCCTCGCCACCACCGACGACATCCCCAACGATACCATCACCTTCCGCAAAGACCTGCCCGCAGCCGTCCAGAAGAAGTTCAAGGATGCCATGCTAGACCTGGTCAAGACGGATGATGGCAAGAAGATCGTCTTTGATATCTACGAATGGGATGGCGCGGTTCCAGGCGATGACAAACTGTTTGAGCCTGTGCGCCAGGCTGCGGCCTCCCTCGGCATCCAGTTGCAGAACTGGAAGGGCGTCTCCGTGCCCTTCAAGATCGCCGTCGTGCTGGATACGGGCGGCGAGAACGACAAGTCCTTCAACGAGTACACCCTGAAGGGCGCGCAACGGGCGGCCCAGGACTTCCTGGTCAAGGTGGACTACGTTGTGTCCCAGGCGGCGACAGACTACGAGAAGAACATAGAAACCTTCGCCAGCGAGGGCTACGACCTGATCATCACCGTCGGCTTCCTGATGGGCGATGCCACCACGGTCAAGGCGAAACAGTATCCGAACCTCAAGTTCGCGATCATTGATGTCGCCTACTTCCCAGCCAAGGCAGGCGACCCTGATCCATATACCACGGACCTGAAGAACGTCACCAGCCTCATGTTCCAGGAAGATGAGGTTGGTTACCTGGCGGGCGTCCTGGCCGGCTGCATGACCAAGACGGGCGTCATCGGCTCCGTCTCCGGCATGGAAATCCCGCCAGTGATCAAGTTTGTCGTCGGCTACCAGAACGGCGCCAAGTCGGTGAAGCCCGACGTCAAGGCGCTGAACGTCTATATCCCCAACTTCAACGACCCGGCTACCGGCAAACAAGCCGGCCAGCAGCAGATCGCCCAGAACGCAGACGTGATCTTCGGCGTCGGCGGCAACACGGGCAACGGCGGTCTTCTGGCAGCGAAGGAGAAGGGCCTCATGGCGATCGGGGTGGACGTGGACCAATACTTTACCTACCCCGAAGTCAAGGATGCCCTGATCACCAGCGCGGCCAAGAACATGGACGTCGCGACCTACAACGCTATCAGGAACTTCACGCGCGGCACCCTCAGGGCCGGTGTCTTCACAAGTAACCTCGCAAACGGTGGTATCGGCCTCGCCCCTTATCACGATTGGGACAGCAAGATACCCCAGGAGTGCAAGGACAAAGTGGACCAGGCCAAGAAGGACTTGGTCGCCGGTAAGATCACCACAGGCTACAAGCCATAGCGAGAGAAGGGAGATGCGCGTAGGGGCGTTCTTCCGGTTAAGACAATACGGCGAGTAGCAGCCTCTCCCCCTCACCCCCAACCCCTCTCTCCGCTGGGGAGAGGGTAGGCAGCGAAGCGTCCCGCACGCGGGGGTGAGGGGGGAACCTGGGTTACCAGAAACGCCCCTACATCCTCACTTTTCATCAAGTGCTGCGCAGGGTTAGTCTTGCGCAGCACTTTCTTCCTAATCTCTTGGTGTTCATTCTCACTTCGTTTATAATCGTGGATAATTTCGTGGTGGGAGGAGCGGCTATGACGCTGGCTCTTGAGGCGCGCGGGATCACCAAGAAGTTCCCCGGTGTACTTGCCAACGACCACGTTGACTTCGCCCTGGAGAAGGGCGAGATCCACGCCATGTTGGGTCAAAATGGCGCCGGCAAGACAACGCTGATGAACATCCTCTACGGCCTCTACCAACCGGACGAGGGCCACATCCTGGTTCATGGCGAAGAGGTGCGGTTTCACAGCCCCCTGGATGCCATTATGAACGGGATCGGCATGGTACACCAGCACTTCATGCTCATCCCGGTCTTCACCGTGGCCGAGAACATCATGCTGGGCAAGGAGGTGAAAAGCGCGCGGGGGATGCTGCTAGACCGGCAACGCGCGGAGGAAGAAGTGAGAGCACTCTCACAACAATACGGCTTCTCCCTTGACCCTACAGCCCTGGTCAAAGACCTGCCAGTGGGCACACAGCAACGGGTAGAGATCGTCAAGGCTCTCTACCGCCAGGCCGACATCCTCATCCTGGATGAGCCAACCGCGGTGCTGACGCCACAGGAAGCAGAAGAACTCTTCGTCATCATGCGCTCCCTGGCTGCGCAGGGCAAATCCATCATCTTCATCACCCACAAACTCAAAGAAGTGCTGGCCGTGGCCGACCGCATCTCCGTGATGCGGTCGGGGCAGATGGTCGGCACAACGACCCCCAAGGAGGCGACGGAAGCGGGTCTGGCAGAGATGATGGTGCGCCGCAAGGTCATCCTGAAGGTGGACAAGAAGCCAGCGACACCGGGCGAGGAGATCATGCGGGCGGAGGATTTGCAGGTGCTGGATGACCGTCGCCACCCGGTGGTAAATGGAGCATCCTTCTTCGTCCGTGCCGGCGAGATACTGGGCATCGCAGGGGTGCAGGGGAACGGCCAGACGGAACTGGTGGAGGCACTCACGGGGCTACGGCCCATCGCGGGCGGACATATCCTCCTCCTGGGGCACGACGTTGGGCGCGTGCGTCCACGGCAGATCACCGAAGCAGGTGTCGCGCATATCCCGGAAGACCGGCACAAACATGGCCTGGTTCTCTCTTATCCCGTGGCCGACAACCTGGTGCTATGCACCTATTACCTGCCGCCCTTCGCGCGTGGCCCCGTGATGGAGGAAGCGGCCATCCGGGAAAACGCCGAGGCGTTGATTAAAAAGTTTGACATCCAGACTCCCAGCCCCTTCACGCCGACCGGGAGCCTGTCGGGCGGCAACCAACAGAAATTGATCGTGGCGCGCGAGTTCTCCCGCCCCGTCAAGGTCCTCATTGCCTCACAGCCGACGCGCGGGATTGACGTTGGCTCCATTGAGTTCGTCCACCAACAGATCGTGCAGCGGCGCGACGAGGGCTGCGGCGTTCTCCTCGTCTCGTCGGAACTGGACGAGATCATGTCGCTCTCCGACCGCATCGCCGTCATGTACAAGGGGCGCATCCTGGAGACGCTGCCCGCCGCAGAGGCCACCCGCGAACGTCTCGGCCTCCTCATGGCAGGCGTCAAAGAGGAAACGGCAACAAAGGAGGAAGTCCATGGCGCGTAGACTGCTGACCGGCATCGGGATTCCGATCCTGGCTCTCTTCTCTGCCTTGCTCCTGGGCTCCTTCGTCATCCTCAGCACGGGCGGTGGCTGGGACAAGGTACTCACGGCCTACGGGGCAGTAGTCTATGGCGCGTTCCTCAAGCCGCGCGGCTTTAGCGAGACGCTCCTGGCAATGACTCCCCTCATCTTAACCGGCCTGGCGGTTGCCCTGGCCTTCAAGGCCGGCCTCTTCAACATCGGCGGCGAGGGGCAATTCCTTATCGGGTCGCTCTGCTCCGTATGGATCGGCTACCATCTCACCGGTTTGCCGGGGATCGTGCTCGTGCCTTTAGGGCTTATCGCCGGGATGCTCGGCGGCGCGTTCTGGGCCGCCATCGCGGGCTATCTGAAGTCGCGCCTGGGTTCCCATGAGGTCATCAATACCATCATGCTGAACTACATCGCCTTCAACCTGGGCGATTTCCTCGTCAACAGCCGCGGCCCCATGAACGACCCGACATCCTCCGTCCCCCGCAGCCCTATGATCGCGCTCAGCGCGCACTTGCCGCGCCTGAACCCGGGCAGCCCATCCGACCGCCTCCACGCGGGCGTCATCATCGCCCTGTTAGCGACGGCAGTGATCTGGTGGCTCCTGTACAAGACGACCCTGGGCTTTGAACTTCGCACAACGGGCGCCAACCCAGACGCCGCGCGCTATGCCGGTATGAACGCCCGCCGCAACCTCGTCCTGGCGATGGCCTTGAGCGGGTCGCTGGCTGGGCTGGCCGGAGCAGTAGAGGTGCAGGGCCTCAATTTCAACGTTCCGGCAGCGGTGCAATCCTTCTCCGCCGGTTACGGCTTTGACGCGATTGCGGTGGCCTTGCTCGGCCACAACCATCCCTTCGGCGTCGTCCCGGGCGCGTTCCTCTTTGGAGCCATGCGCACAGGGGCCGACCTCCTGCAATTGCGCACAGGCGTCTCGCGCTACGTCATCTCTATCATCCAGGCCCTGGTGCTCCTCTTCGCGGCGGCGCCGGCCATCGTCCGCTGGATCTACCGCATCCGCGCCGAACGGCGGGTGGAAGAAGCGCCGTTGACGCGCGGCTGGGGCGCGTGAAAGGACGGAGAAGATGCTGGATACGATTGTCGGTCTCCTCGCCTCCACCGTGATCGCGGCCACGCCGCTGGCCTTGGGCGCATACTGCGGCATCTTCTGCGAGCGGTCAGGCGTCGTCAACATCGGTATAGAGGGGATGATGCTGACCGCGGCCTGCATCTCGCAGATCGTCGCGCAATATAGCGGCGACCTGCGCCTGGCCTTGCTCACAGGCATCCTCACGGGCGGTATCCTGGCCTTCATTCATGCGGTGATTTCCATCCGCTTCAAGGCCGAGCAGATCATCAGCGGCACGGTCATCAACATCCTGGCCGTGGGCCTGACGGGTCACCTTTACCAACGTTACCTGGCCTTCAGCGCCAGCCCACCGCAATCGCCAGGCACGTTCCCCAAAGTCCCCATCCCGCTCCTCCAGGACATCCCCATCCTGGGCCCGATCTTCTTCCAGCACCAGCCCATCGTCTATGCCATGTTGATCCTCACGTTCCTGACGCACTTTATTCTGTTCTACACGCCGTGGGGATTACGCACGCGTGCGGTGGGCGAACACCCGCGCGCCGCGGATACGGTGGGCATCAACGTCTATCGCGTGCGCTACATCAACGTAACCCTCGCGGGGCTCATCGCGGGCCTGGCGGGGTGCTGGTTCACGCTGGAATGGGTAGGGACGTTTAACCTCCAGATGACCAGCGGCAAGGGCTTCATCGCGTTGGCTGCCATGATCTTCGGCAAGTGGAGCCCCTTCGGTAGTTTCGCCGCGGCGGTGATCTTCGGCTTCGCCAACGCCTTACAGATCAACTTCCAACTCAACATGCCAAACATCCCTTACCAGTTCCTGACGATGGCTCCTTATCTCTTGACAATGATCGTCCTGGCGGGCGTCATTGGCCGGGCGATCCCGCCCGCGGCCGACGGCCAGCCGTACGAGAAGGGGTGAGGCAGGAACAGCCGTCCACGAACAATCGGGCACGCTACACGAATAGCAGGTGCGCAGACGGCCTTATTTGTGTATCCGTGCAGTTGATTCGTGGGTGGCCTCAGTCCACATTTTCCAGGTGATAAGGATATTCTGATTTGACCGAGCAAACACACTTCCACGCTTGGCGACCGCACCCGTGGCACGGTCTCGTGCCGGGGCGTAACCCGCCGCATTTTCTCCAGGCCTACGTTGAGATCACGCCCTTTGATTCGGTGAAGTACGAGATTGACAAGGAGACGGGCTACCTACAGGTGAACCGGCCTCAGCGCACGTCCTCGCTGCCGCCGGTGCTCTACGGGTTCGTGCCGCGCACCTACTGCGGGCCGCGCGTCGCGGCTCTGCTGCCGGGGAGCGAGCGGGGCGACGGCGATCCGCTGGACATCTGCGTCCTCAGCGAGCGACCTATCAACCGTTCGGAGGTACTGTTGAACGTACAGGTCGTCGGCGGTCTGCGGTCGGCGGACGAGGGCGAAGCAGACGATAAGATCATCGCGGTGTTAGAAGGCGATGCCGTTTGGGGCGATGCCATGGACCTGAGCGACATTCCCCCGCGCCTCATTGAGCGACTGCGGCACTACTTTGAGACCTACAAGATGACGCCAGGCGGCGAATCGCACGTGGTGGTGCAGGCCGTCTATGGGCGGGAGGACGCGGAGAAGGTCGTGCTGGCCGCGATGGCGGATTATGAGGAGACGTTTGGGACGCGATGAGACCTGGCGGGTGTATGAGAAGGGATGAGGGGGAGCAACCGTCCACGAATAACCGGACACGCTACACGAATAGCCAGCGTGCAGACGACCTTATTCGTGTAGCGTGGTTGTTGATTCGTGGATGGCCGCGGCCCTTTTCACCAGTGGTGGCGGCCGCGAGGCAGAATAGCGTGCCTCCCCCAGCGCTACGCTCTGCAACACTCCATTCACCTAAACAACCCCGCCCCCTCCTGCGCATGCACCCGCGCTACCTCCTCGTTCAACGCGATGCCCAGGCCGGGCTTATCGGGCAGCGCGATGTAGCCATCCCGGATTAGAGGCTCCCCACCGGCCACCAGGTCGTTCCACCAAGCCACGTCCTGCGCGTGGAACTCCAGGACGGTGAAGTTGCGCATGGTCGCGCAGGCATGGCAGGCGGCCATCGTGGCTATGGGGCTGGAGACGTTGTGCGCAGCCAGCGGGATGTAATAGACGTCCGCCAGGTCGGCGATCTTCTTGGCCTCTAACAGCCCGCCCACCTTGGGGACGTCGGGCTGCAC
>JADYZS010000400.1 GCA_020853075.1 Anaerolineae bacterium
ACATCGGCCCAGGTGTAATAGATGCCAGTGGTAGTGCCCACCGATGTGGGGCTGTAGCAGGAGCCGAACAGGGTTGGCCGTGTATTCCAGGTCACCGATGGAGAATTCCAGGACGAGGTGACACGATGGACACAGATGGACACGGAGCCTGGCTGGGCCCAGATCAGGTAGGCCTTGAACTGGGCGCTGTGGATGACCGATCCGGCTGGAATGCTGGAAAGGTCAAAGCGCAGCAAAGCATAGGCTTCTTGCAGAAACTCGTTGCGACCGACGGCCAGCGTCGCAGAAGTGTTATAATTCGTACCGGGGGAACCCTCGTAGACATACGTATCAACAACGGGAGTCAGTGTAATCTCGGTGCTGTCTGGAGCGAGCACAGTCTCAGGCTCGGCCTCCGTCTGACGGTTCTCAGTCGTGGCGGTGGCATGGAGGCTGGTAAAGGCAAGTACGAGGATCGCTATCGTCAGCAATAGCATGTCGGCCATGCGAATGGACTTCATCGGGCCACTCCTTTTCTGGCATGGTGCAATACTACTGAGCCGGGTGGTGGGCAGCGGGGATGGCTACATCGCGCTCAGGCTAGACTTGGGTGGGCATGAACATCTCCCAAAGCGTTGTCGCAATGAGGGCAATGCCTTCTTATTAGGAAACCACAGTCGGGCTGTCAAGGCCAGACTATAGACTATCAAAAACTGTCATCTTCTGTCGGGGAGGAGGCCATTGACCGGGGATGAGCACGACCTCAGAGAGCCGATTGTTCCATCTCGTGCAGCATCTTGGCGACGCTACGGACGGCACGGCGGCGGGTGCGGTGGAAGGTGGGTTCGCTGATATATAGCCGGTTCATGACATCGCGCGTCAGTTTGCCTTGTACGTAGGCATCGCGCAGAATGATGAACTGGTGCCACTCCCGCGCAGGTACATCGTCTTCTGTGGGTTCTCTCCCGCTGGGGCGCAACTTCTCCAGCGTTTGCAGCAGGAACTCACGGAGGGCACGGCCCCGGTCCACGTGGGTCACGGGGCCATTCTTCTGATGATCCAGTTGTCTGTGGATGGCCTTCAGTTGGGCCAGGGCATGTTCGCCCAGGTAGGCAAAATCGTGCAGGTTGCGCAGACATTCCTCTACGCAGGCTATGAACTTCTCCTCATCCATACCGCCTAGAACAGGCCACGGTTCCGCCGCGGGTCTGGCGAGTAGCGACTGCATTTGCCATTGTAGAGTGCGCTCCCGTTCGCGGAAACTGGCAACCATCTCGTTGATCGTCTGGGCATATCCCTCCTGCAATTGCGACGCATAAATCGCCGTGCTGATTTGATCGGCCACGTCATCCAGCAATTCCAGATCTTCATCTTTGTATGGCTGATCGGCCTGCTTGGCTCCCAGAACCAGGACGCCTATCTGAGCGCCGCCGACGGCCAGCGGGACTATCCAGACCATATCGTTCAGGTCAATTACACTCCTTGGGTGGGGTAGGGCGGTGATTTCGGTCGCATCCAGTGCCGACGGCGGGAATCTACGGCCCGTCAGGTCGGTTCCCTCGGCCAACTCTACGATGTAGATGTCGCCCCGGCGCAATGCGATGAAGCCCTTCTGAACATGGAGAATGTAGCACAGCGCGCCAAGGGTGGACCGGAGTTGCGCCGTCAAGTCCTGGCCGGTGCCTGCTTCGCGGGACAATAGCCGCAGGTTGGCGCGCAACTGACGGAACTGCCCACGATAGAACAACCTGTCCAGAGCCGTCCGCACGCCATCATACAGCGAGTGCGAGACGATGACACACCCTAAGATAAGCACCAAAGTCAAGACAGAGGCATGGCCGTTCAGATAGAGTAGTAGCACGACCACGGCATAGACCGCAACGGCTACACCTGTACCCATCATGGAGTAGAGGGCGTCCCTCTCAACGGTGCGTCCCTCAATGAGGGCATTGTATCTGGCGACGTTGTATCCGAGGAGCAGCATGGAAACGCCCATGATCGCGTCTGCCGGAAAGACGGGGAGCGTCGGGGAGATCCGGGGGCCTAGAGTCAGGTAAAGCCCTGCCAGAAGGGGTGGGCTGGTTACAACCAGCATGGAGGTCAGGATCCTTTTCTGGCTGGCGTGGCGTGCGTGAGCCCGGCCCTGCACCAGATTGTAGATGGCGAATGACCCAAACACGAGCATATACAAGATGATGTAGGGATTAAAGGCGCCGGATGCTCGCCCTGAGATATAGACCGGCGATAGACTCGGGGTCAGCACGGAGCCGGGAGCAAAGAAGTTGCTCAGAATGACGAGAAAAGATAGACCATAGGCCAGGCCTATCATGCCGGCGCGGATAGCCGGGTATGCCGTCGCCTGAGCCACCCGATCATGCCTCCGTGGCACCAGAAGCAAGGTTAGATGGAACCAGAAGGCAAGTCCAATAACCCCGACCAGCCGTAGCCGATTGAGCGTTTCGCTCGCCGGCAGGTGAATGACCAGGATATTGCGCAGGAAGAGGCTGGCCAGAGACCATAGGGATAAGGCGGCCAGCCAGGGCAGAGGCCGATGCGGGCTGCGAGTGACAAGGTAAAAGCCAAGCCAGAGGGAGCCGGCCATTGACAACAGATTAATGAACGTGGTGATGGTGGGTAACCACGGCATCGCTTGATCTCACCTTGGTTCAAATCTTATAGGAGTTACGCAGTTCGCGATAGATCGCGCTGAAATCGGGAGGTAAGACCCTTTTGCTCGACGCCCTCCATGCTATCTGGTAGTATACGCTAAACTCGCTGCGCGTCAATCTCTCAGATCAATACAAAGAACAAGATGATGGGTAAGAGGCAACCAGGGCGGAGGGCGACCTGCCGCGGGCTCCTACGGCGCGATCACCTGCTGTACGCCACTTTTCTCGGTCAGCGTGATGGCGGTGCCATACTGGTTGGCGAGCATGTGTATCCCCGGCTCCGTCTGGTCATTCGCCAAGACGAGCCCCGACCCTTCCTCATCGGCGCCCAACTTCACCCGGATGGTTCCTTGTGCATCCTTGAGCCGGAATACAACCCCACCATCTGGATAGGAGTTGAGTTGCGCCCGCACTACGCCATTATCGTCAACCAATTCCAAAGCGTGCACGCGCAGTAGCGTCGCCTCTGTGTACGGAGCCATCATCCTCCTTTGGGTGAGGATGAAGAGCAATAGAATGAGATTGATCACAGTCAAAGCCAAGGCGAGCCGGTTCAGTTTCATGCCGTTTCTCCTGTGCAAGTGTACTACTATGAATACACCGCGCGCGGGGGTTCGGTTCCGGGAGGGGATAGGGGTGGTCAGGGGCTAGACGAAGGTAGTGGCGGCGATGATGGGGGCTGCTGAAAGATAACGGCGTCGTTTCGTAGTACGCTTTTACTCCTTTTGTCCCGATACGCCCTACCCTTTGTCCGGCGAGGGATGGAACCGCAGGAGGCGCATCCCATTCAGGGTAACCAGGAGCGAGGCTCCCACATCAGCGAAGACGGCCATCCACAGCGTTGCCCAACCGGGGAGCGCGAGGGCCAGGAAGAGTGCCTTGATGCCGAGGGAGAGGATGATATTCTGCTGGACGATAGCACGGGCGGCGCGGCTCAGGCGAATGGCAAAGGGCAACTTGCTCAAGTCGTCGGACATGAGGGCGATGTCCGCCGTTTCCAGGGCCTGGGCCGTCCCTGCTCCGCCCATCGCGATGCCTATCGTAGCCCGCGCCAGCGCGGGCGCATCGTTGACGCCATCGCCGACCATTCCCACGGTATCGTGCTCTTCCAGGAGTTCTGCAATGGCGTTCACCTTCTGCTCCGGCAAGAGTTGGGCACGCGCCTCGCCCATGCCAGCCTGGCGGGCGATGGCCGCCGCCGTGCGCGAATTGTCGCCCGTCAGCAGAACGGTGCGCGCGATCCCGGCCCGGTGCAGCGCGGCCACCATTTCGCTCACTTCTGGCCGGATGCTGTCTGACACGGCGACCAGGCCGAGGGGAGTCTTATCGTCGGCCAGAAGCATGACCGTTTTGCCTTCTGCTTCCAGGGCGTGCAGGCGCTCTGTTTCCTCTGGGCTGAGGCTGAGGTTGCCATCAAAGAACTCGCGGTTGCCGATGCGGTAGAGTTGACCGTCCATTTGCGCTTGCGCGCCGCGACCGGCGCGCGCGACGAAGCCGGATGCCTCGTGCAAGGTCAGGCCCTGGTGCCGCGCCTCGTGCACAATAGCGTGCGCCAGGGGATGCTCGGATGCGCTTTCCACCGACGCGGCCAGGGCCAGGAGCTCGCCATCCCCTAACCCGTTAAAAGGGACGACGTCTGTCACGGTGGGCCGTCCCTGGGTCAGCGTCCCTGTTTTATCAAAGGCGATGGCCTTCAGATTCCCCGCGGCCTCCAGATAGGCTCCGCCCTTGATTAAAACGCCGTGACGTGCGGCGGTGGCGAGGGCAGAGACGATGGATACCGGGGTGGAAATGACCAGCGCGCAGGGGCAGGCAATGACCAGCAGCACCAACGCCCGGTAGAACCAGGCGAGGAACGGCGCGCCGAAGACGAGGGGCGGGACGATGGCGACGGCTGCCGCCAACACAATCACCGCAGGCGTATAGCGGCGAGCGAAAGCATCCACAAAACGCTGGGAGGGCGCGCGCTGTTCCTGCGCTTCGGCCACCATCCTGATGATGCGGGCGATGGTCGCATCCTGGGCCAGCCGGGTCACGCGCACCTCCAACGCGCCGGAACCGTTGATGCTCCCGGCATAGACCTGGCTCCCCGTTGCCACGTCCACAGGGAGCGACTCGCCAGTGATGGCACTCTGGTTCACCGCGGATTCGCCGGAAACGACCTCACCGTCCATCGGCACGCGCTCGCCCGGACGGACCAGGATGTGGTCGCCCACCAACAACTCCGTCACCGGCACCCGTTCCTGGTGAGTTTCACCCTTCTCCCTGACCAAGCGGTGTGCTTCGTCGGGGGCCAGCCGCATCAGGGAGCGAATGGCACTGCGTGCCCGCTCCATTGTGTATCCTTCTAACATGTTCCCCACGGCGAAGAGAAACATGGCCGTCGCGCCCTCGGCCCCTTCGCCGATGGCGAGGGCTCCTACGGCGGCGATCGTCATCAGCGCGTTCATATCCAGACTGCGGGTGGCGCGCAGAGTTGCCAGGCCGGAGCGGGCCACGTGCGCGCCTCCGGCAACGATGGCGAGGGCGTAGAGGGCCTGTTGGGCCCAGCCAGGCAGGCTTAACCATCCCCCTAGAAGCCCCACGGCCAGAAAGAGACCGGAGGCGACGGTGAGCGCGTCGCGCGGATGCGCAGCCAGCCGGGCGCGCAGAGACAGAACCTGCGTCGCATCCTCCTTAGCCGTCGTCTGATCCAGACCGTAGCCCAACGCCCTCACCTGGCGCTGGATAACAGGCAAATCCGCCGGCCCGGCGGTCTCAATGTGGAGCGTGGCGAGGGCGAAGTTGACTCGCGCCGAGCGCACACCGGGGAGTGTGCCGACGGCTTCTTCAATGTGGCGCGCGCAATCGGCACAGTCCATGCCGGTCACGCGCAACGTTTCGCTGTGTGTACTCATCGCAAACTCCCAGATAGCCTATGGCTCTTCATAGACCTGAGCGCTAGAGGTTGCAGGCCGGAAGGCCAGAGAAACAATGATGGAGACCAATATGACGCCACCGACAACGCCCAGGGCTACCGCAATCGGGATATGATAAAGATCGCTTACCACCATCTTAAAGCCCACAAAGACCAAAACAACGGCCAGGCCGACGCGGAGATAGCGGAAACGGTCCATGATACCGGCCAGCAGAAAGTAGAGTGCTCGCAGCCCCAGGATGGCAAAGACGTTGGATGTGTACACGATAAAGGGGTCGGTGCTGATGGCAAGGACCGCCGGAATGGAATCCACGGCGAAAACAAGGTCGGTGCTCTCCACGATCAAGAGGACCAGGAGGAGCGGTGTGGCAAGGAGACGCCCACCCTGGCGAATAAAGAAGCTCTGCCCTTCGTAGTGGGGATGTATGGGAATGAACCGGCGCGCCAGCCGCACCACCGGATTCGCCTCGGGATGGAGCTCTATCTCTTGATGGCGAGCCATCCGCCAGCCGGTGAAGATCAGGAACGCGCCGAAGATGTAGATGATCCAGTGGAACTTCTCAATCAGCACCACACCAGCGGCTATGAGAATGGCACGCATCACCAGGGCTCCCAGGACACCCCAGAAGAGAACCCGGTGCTGGTAGGTCGCGGGCACAGAGAAGTAGGAGAAGATCAGGACAAAGACGAAGATGTTGTCTATGCTGAGGGACTTCTCTATCAGATAGCCGGTCAGGAATTGAAGACCGGCCTCCGGTCCTCGCCAGAGATACACCACGCCATTGAAGGCCAACGACAGGCAGATCCAGACCGCGCTCCAGATGGCAGCCTCGCGCAAACGGACCGCGTGGGCCTTGCGGTGAAGCACCCCCAAATCTAAGGCCAACATGGCTAGGACAACTACGTTGAAGGCTACCCATAGCTGCCAGTCGGTTCCAAACATGTACCCTTGCCCTCCTGAGATTCTATCCTACACAAACGCGCCCTCGGTGGAGGTGCGTATAGCCGTTCAAGAAGATCTATCGGCAACGCCGCGCCTACCGTGGCGCGCATGTTCCAGCCCTTCCTGGAACAGATGCTGGATGTGCTCGTCATCCAACACGTAATAGACCATCCGCCCTTCTTTGCGATGGCGCACCAGGCCCATGACCCGCAGGAGGCGCAACTGGTGAGAGATAGCCGACTGGCTCATGCCCAGCACGGCTGCCAAATCGCAGACACAAAGTTCCTGTTGCGCGAGGGTAGATATGATCCGCACGCGCGTGGGGTCGCTCAATGCCTGGAAGGTCTCGGCCATGTGGGTCGCCGTCAGGCCATCCACCAGGTTTGCCTCGGCAGCCCGCACCCTGGCCTCGTCCACCAAGACGACGTCGCAGTGGTCGGCGATTTGCTGTCTGTACTCTATCACCATCCGCGTCGCTTTGACACCTGAATACTTGCTCATATATTACCACAATAGTGCCGTGTCGTCAAATTCAGGAGGCCAGTCATCGTTCACCCCACCAGGATCGTAGCCGCGCTGTGGTATAATGGGCCAGGATCTTATAAACACCGACAATCATGTATCAGCCTGGGCGTGGACACAAGGCCGTGACCTTGGGGATGGTCATTTTTCTGGGGATCGCCTACTGTGGCCTCCTCTCCTACCGGCGCACCCTGACCGGCGTACACGACCTGGATGGTATCACTGGCATCATCCTCGGCCTCTTCATCTGCTCGCGCCCCGCTGCCAATCTCCTGGATCTCCTTTTCCTGGGGCGCAGTACCCCGCGGCAGGTTTCATCAGGCCGGGCCCGGCTCTCCTGGCTGGCGCTGAACGTGCTGGCTCTGGTGATCGGCTGGTTGGTTATGACTGTCGGGGCGACCCGTTTTCTGGTTGAGGCAGCGTAGGGATGTATTTCTTGCAAACCGAGCGGCTGGGCTTCCGCCCACGGGTATGAATCATCCGTCGTATCTGCTGATGGCGGATGAGTATGTCAAAATGAAACAGTTAGTCCTTCGGGTATCACGCATCCATATTCGTGAGAGGTGGCAAACCATGTCAACGGCAGGCGCGCTAGGTTCAGCATCGGTAGCACAGCAGGATATTGCCTATCCCTATCCTCCCAGTTGGTTTGACCGGCTCAAGGTGTGGGTAGAACGGCTCCCCGGCCCACCGTGGCTATTTTATCTGCTGGTGGGCGCTGTGCTATTTGCCTTGCTTACTCTGACCCAGTGGCAGGCAGGCGCTTATCCCATCGGGACGATCAATGCGTTTCACCTGTGGTTCGCGATGGAGATCGGGTATTTGCCCGCGGTCCTGCACTATCTGGATCGCGCTGCGCTCAACGCGCTGGCTGCTTCCCGACCTACCTTAAACATTGACGGCTCGCAGTATGAGGTACTGCGCTATCAACTCACGACACTGCCCGCACGTCAAACGAACTGGGTTAGCCTGGTTCTTGCTCTCAACGTGAGTATCGTCACAGTCATATTCGTACCAACCTCGCCAGACGCGATTCAGGCTTTGCAGACCAGTGCTGAGCCTGTATCCTTAGCCCTTTTCGCATTTCTCTTTGGGCTCACCTGGTGGTGCTTGGGGGTCTTGGTGGTTCATACTATTCACCAGCTGCGCCTCGTAGGCCGCATCTACAAGGAGTACGTCACCATCAATCTCTTTGACCTCGGCCCCCTGTATGCCTTCTCTGGCATCACTGC
>JADYZS010000401.1 GCA_020853075.1 Anaerolineae bacterium
GCCGACGGTGTCCTCGTAGTGCCGCAAGAGATGGTGGAAGAAGTATTGGTCAGGACAGAAGAGCGAGAGGCCAAGGAACTACGGATAAGAGACGATTTCCGGCGAGGAGATCCCGTGTGGGAAGTCTATCCCCGCCACGGGCGACTGTGAAAAAGGGGAACGACAAAATTGGGATATACACAACAATTGGCGGCCTACGCGGCCGGCTTCCGCTATGAGCAACTCCCGCCAGAGGTGGTGCGCGAGGCGAAGCGGGTCATTCTGGACACGCTGGGAGCAATGCTATTGGCCTCGTCGCTCAGGTATGGCTCTACCCGGCTCTTGGGTGACATGGCCCGGCGGTTAGGCGGCACGCCGGAATGTACTATCATCGGGCGCGATTTCAAGACAGATGCGGTCAACGCGGCCTTGGTCAACGGCACGATGGGCTACGCCGGTGACATTGAAGGCGCGGGCATCTCGGCGCAACACGCCGGTGCGGTGTTGGTTCCTGCGGTGATGGTGATGGCCGAGCGGGAGCGCGCTGGGGGCCGCGCCCTCATCGCGGCCCTGGCCCTAGCCTACGACGTCACCTCGCGCGTGGGCGAGGCATTGGGCGGCTCCGCGCTCTACAAGCGGGGGTATCACCCGTCGTCGGTGTTGGGTCACTTCGGCGCGGCAGCCGGTGCGGGCTATCTCTTGCGTCTGGATGAGGCGCAGTACGCCCTCGCCCTGGGTCTGGCAGGGCATCACGCCTGCGGCCTTATTCGCCTCTGGCTGGGCGATGCCACGGAATACTCCCGGCCTTTCGTCATTGGTCTGGCGGCCAGCAATGGCATCCGTTCTGCGCTCCTGGCGCAGATAGGCTTCGGTGGGCCACCTGCCATCTTTGACGAGGGCGACTTTGACATCTACCCCGTCTTCTCGGAGGAGAAGCATCCGGCAGAGATCGTGAAGGACCTGGGGAGCGACTATCGCATCTTACAGCACCACGGCTTCAAACGGTACGCTTGCTGCGCGGGGATTCACACTGGCCTGGATGCGCTCTTCAACATCCTGTCCCGCCATCCGTTGCAGGCCGAGGAGATCGCCGAGATCGTTCACTGGGTCACGCCGGGTGGCATGGGGCTTGCTACCGCTCAGGCCCATTCCCACAATGCGCCCTACATGCTGGCCGTGGGCGCGGTGAACGGCAAGATCGTGCCCGATGACATTGTGGTTGATCGCACTGGCGACCCCCGCGTGCGGGATCTGATGGGGCGCATCCACCTGCAGGTGGATATGTCCCTGACACAAGGGCCCGGCCGCGCGCCCGCTGCTGTAGAGATCGTGACCCGTGACCGGCGGCGATTCAAAGAGGAGGTGCGCTTCGCCAGAGGGGCGCGGGAGAATCCAATGGCTGAGGCCGAGGTGGAAGAGAAGTTCATGATGCTGGCGACGACGGTGATGAGCAAGACACGCGCCCAGGAGATACGTGACCTGGTACACGGTCTGGAAACCCTGCCAGATGCAAATAGCCTGCCCGCGCTCCTGGTGGCAGGAGGTAGCAGCGCCTAATTCTCCAGGAAGCCTTCCAGCGAAGAAAAAACCTTCGCCATCGCCTCCGGGCGAGCGGCATAGGACTTTAGATCTTTGTGATCCTTCCCGATGGTCAGTTGCACCAGCCCCGCCAGGCGCAGGGCCCGCAGGTGGTGCGTGATCGTCGGGGCGCGCAGCCGCAGACGCCGGGCGATCTGCGCCGGGGTCAAAGGCTCCTCGGCCAGGTATTTCAGGATGCGCAAGCGAGTGGGGTCAGACAGCGCTTTCAGCGCCCGCAGCATCGTATCAGGCACGGGGCTTCCCGGCACTAATGAGGCATCCTGGGGACGCGCGCCAAATAGCCACACATCCCGCCGGTCGCTGGCCTTGCCGAAATACACCAGCGGCGTAATCCAAAAGGATGGCGCCAGCACTAACTCCGCAGCCTGTAAGGGCCCGGTAAAGCGCAGACCCTGGGAGAGTTCTTCCAGCAAATCGGCCAACGCGAGCCGCTCGGCCAACTCCTGCGCCCGCGCCAGGGCCGCTTGCAGCGCCGGGCGGATGCGGTTTTCCTCCTCAGCGAAGAAGACCTCGTGGTAAGCCTGGAGCGTCTTCAAGTAACGCTCGCCCGACTCCTCCACATGGGCCCACCAATCCAGTTCACTCGCCAACTTGGCAAGAGAAGGGGGTGGCTTCTTCTCTCTCTTCGTGTGTTGCTGGTAGCAAGTCCGAAGAATATGGCGATCTTCCTCGTCCCAGGCTCCCCGCGCCGCGACATTCTTCAGGACTTCTGCCACTTCGTCGGAACATATCTCCGGGGACAGAGCCAGGAGAGGCAGCCGTTTCGCGGGCGGAACCTGCCCCAACACCCATAAAACGGTCGCCCCATCCTTGGGCGCGGGCAACGCATGAACCCAGTGCAGAGGCGCGTGGTGCAGTAACTGGCCCTGTTCCAGAGTTTCACGCTCGGCAGCAGGTAGCCGCGCACGCACGCCGGCTGCCCACGCCCCCGGCACCTCGTAGTCCGCCGGCTGATGCAAGACCTCCAGGCTGATGAACAAATCGTAGGCCGTCCCAATATCCCAAAGGAGTCGTGGTGATGTCATGGGCGTTAGCCGGGCGCACATTCAACTTCAGGATCAGAAATCGGTATGGGCCTGTATCGTTCCCGCAGCCATATCCCTGCCGAGATCAGGAGATCCCCCGCGCCTACCGCGATACGTTCCCGCAGGCGAAGTTTTGCTGCTCCGCTGGCTTTCAACAGGCGGTTTTTCTCCGCCTCTGCCAGCAGTTCGCGCCAACGCTCCTGGGCTATCCTCTGCACGATTTCCGAGTCTCTCATACCGTCCTCGCTTTCCCTGGGTGAACCGGGGATTCATAGGTCTCTGACGACATCGGCATTAGGCGTCCGTATAAGTTAGATATTTATCTAATTAGATTATAACCTAACTTCTCTCGTTTGTCAAGCCCCTTTCTGTGAAATTATTGCAGAAAACGCAAGCGGCCTTCACACCAGTAGCGGGGGGCGATCCCTCAGGGCACCTCGTAATGCACCGTCACCACTCTACCCGTCTCCGCCGATTCCTTGATCGCCTCGTAGAGGACCATGCTTTTGTAACTTTCGTAGATGTGAGAGCGCGTCGCCCTTCCTTCTTGGAGGGCGGCCACGAAGTCGGCGATCTCTGCCTTGTGCCCGGTCTCGTCGCCGCTGTCGCCGCGGCTGACGAAGGTGGGTGGCTCCCGCCATTCGCTGGGCTTCCCGTTCTCGGTGAGCCGCCAACAGGATGAGTTGTGGATGGTCATGCAGTTGCCGCCCCTGATAGAGATCTCGACTTCCTCGGTGGGAGCCTCGTAGGAGCGGCCATCGTTCAGGTTCAGCGAGCCGACCGCCCCGTTGGCAAAGCGCAGGCTGACGGCATACGCGTCGCGCCCCTTAGAAAAAGCAAAGACCTTCTCCACGTCACCAAACAGATAGCCGACCAGGTCAATGATGTGGATGCCGAAGTCAAACAGGAAAGAGTCTCTGTCGCTCGTGTTGGGATACTGGCGCGGCCCGTAGTCAATGGCGAGAGAATAGAGATCGTCAGGGGGAAACGAGCCAATCCACTCTTTGGCCCGGTTGTAGGCCACGTTGTACCGCTTCTTGAAGGCGGTCATGCAGAGGACGCCGGTCTCCTGGGAGA
>JADYZS010000402.1 GCA_020853075.1 Anaerolineae bacterium
AGAACCGCGCCGTCTGGTTGCTGCACCTTTCCTGGCTAACCGGTACAACTACAAATGGGTTGGACTAGAAAACCATCTGAACTACGTTTATAGGAAACAAGGCGATCTTGAGATTGAGGAAGCGTTTGGTTTGTCAGCCCTCCTCAATAGTGCGCTGCTTGATCGGTACTTCCGGATCGTTAATGGAAATACCCAGGTAAACGCAGCAGAATTACGTGCTCTGCCATTACCACCACTTGAGATAATTAGGCAAATCGGGAAAGCGGTCTCAGCAGCGCACGAAGCCAAATTACCGGGAGAGATTGACACCGTTGTTTTTTCCACACTACGGGAGTCTGGTTATTTGCCCGTAGATTTTCCAATCATCAGGGAGACTCGCATCACGATGGGGAAAATACAAGAAGCTCAAGAGGTTCTCAAAGAACTCGGGTTGCCATTAGCCCAGCAAAATGAAATGTCAGCTCTGACTTTGTTATCCCTGGCCCAGCTCTCGGAAGAAACACCGTGGAGTGAGACAAGACGTCAGGGCCTGCGCATACACGACATCTTGATAGCGATTAAAGAACGTTTTGGGCGTGAATACGCTGAGAACACACGCGAAACCATTCGCAGACAAGTAATTCACCAGTTTGAGCAGGCTGGTCTAGTCGTCCGGAATCTGGACGACCCTGCCCTGCCGACAAATAGCCCAAGGACTCGTTACACCTTATCTGACGCGGCCATTCAAACAATAACCGCCTATGGTTCCAGAAACTGGCAACAAGCCATACAGTCTTTCATGGAGTCTCAAGGTGCGCTCCTTGAAATCTATCGGAAAAGTCGTGAGCATCATAGAGTGCCTTTGCGCTTAACAAGCGGAGAGGAGTATTACCTTTCTCCAGGCGAGCACAACGAATTGCAGGCCGCCGTTGTTAATGAGTTCGGCCCTCGGTTCGCTCCTGGGGCTAAGATACTCTATCTTGGGGACACCGAGAATAAGACACTGATTCTTGACGAAACGCGCTTCAAGGACCTTGGCATACCCGTACCAAGCCATGACAAACTGCCTGATATCGTTTTGTACGATGAGACTCGGAACTGGCTCTTTCTGATTGAGGCAGTCACATCTCATGGGCCTGTCTCCCCGAAACGCTACTTTGAACTGGAAGAGGTTTTCAAGGGGTGCCAGGCGGGGCGTGTCTATGTGAGCGCGTTTCCCGATTTCGCCACTTTCAAGAACTTTCTGAGGGAAATCGCCTGGGACACAGAAGTTTGGCTGGCTGAAATGCCAGACCATCTCATCCACTTCAACGGAGAGCGTTTTCTGGGGCCGCGTGGCGGGTAACGGTTGCCAGCCCCATGTCCACCCTCTCCCTCCTCCAATCTCTCCGCATGGACGGCGACTTCAACAAGAACGTCACCGCCTGGGGCCGCGTCCCGGCGCGGCCCGCGCGCACCGTCCCCTTCCCTGCCCACCTGGACGCGCGCCTGCGGGAAGCCCTGGCCGCCCGCAACATCACTGACCTCTATACCCACCAGGGCGCGGCCATTGACGCGCTGCGCGGCGGCGGGCACGCGGCGGTCGTCACGCCCGCGGCCTCCGGTAAGACCCTCTGCTACAACCTGCCCGTGGCCGATGCGCTCCTGCGCGACCCCAATGCACGCGCCCTCTACCTCTTCCCGACGAAGGCTCTGGCGCAAGACCAACTGGCCGAACTGCACGCGCTCTTCGCCGCGCTCCCCGCCTCGCCTTTGGGTGCGTCGCCCGCGGCTGTCTATGACGGCGACACTCCCGTCGCCCAGCGGCGCACCATCCGCAAGACGGCCCGCATCGTCATCACCAACCCTGACATGCTCCACGTCGGCATCCTGCCCCAGCACACCAACTGGGGCGACTTCCTGGCGAACCTCCGCTTCATCGTGCTGGACGAGATGCACACTTATCGCGGCGTCTTCGGCTCCCACGTCGCCAATGTCCTCCGCCGCCTGCGCCGCCTCTGCGACTTCTACGGGGCGCGGCCCCAGTTCGTCTGCGCCTCGGCCACCATTGACAACCCGCAGGAGTTGGCCGAGCGGCTGTTGGAATCGCCAGTGACGCTGGTAGATCAGGAACAGAACGGCGCTCCTACTGGCGAGAAGCATTTCATCCTCTATAACCCGCCGTTGGTGGATCGCGCCCTGGGCATCCGCCGCAGCGCGATCCTGGAGGCGCAGCGACTGGCCGCCGACTTCATCGCCCACGACGTGCAGACTATCGTCTTTGCCCGCTCGCGCCTGACGACGGAAGTGCTGCTAACTTACCTGCGGGACTCGGCCCAAGCGCGCCGCCTCGGCCCGGAGACGGTGCGCGGCTATCGCGGCGGCTACCTGCCGACGCAACGGCGTGAGATTGAAGCGGGCCTGCGCGCTGGCGCGGTGCGGGGCGTGGTGGCGACCAACGCGCTGGAACTGGGGATTGACATCGGCCAGATGGGCGCGGCGGTGTTGACCGGCTATCCGGGAACCATCGCCAGCACCTGGCAGCAGGCGGGCCGCGCCGGTCGCCGCGCCGACGTCTCTGCCGCCATCCTGGTCGCCAGCGCGTCGCCGCTGGATCAATACCTGGTCACTCATCCCCGCTACTTCTTTGAGCGGACGCCGGAGCAGGCGCTGGTCAATCCCGATAACGACTTCATCCTGTTGGAGCACGCCAAGTGCGCGGCCTTTGAGTTGCCGTTCAAAACGGGCGAGGCGTTCGGTGGGAGTGGCGATGCCGCGCCGTTGTTGGAATATCTGGCTGAGGAGAAGGTCGTCAAGCAGGTCGGGGATACCTGGTATTGGCTGGCCGAGGGCTACCCGGCAGAAGGGATTTCGCTGCGCACGGCGGGCGCGGAGAACGTCGCCATCCTGGATATGACCACCGGCACGCCGCAGGCCATCGGCCAGGTGGATCGCTTCAGCGCGCCGCGCCTGGTGCACGAAGGCGCGATCTATCTCCACGAGGGCGAGCCGTACCAGGTGGATAAGTTGGATTGGGAGGGAGCGCGGGCGGAGGTGCGCGCCGTCGCCGTGGATCACTACACCGAAGCCAGCGGCAGCGAGAATGTGCGGGTGCTGGACGTTTTCGCGCAGGAGGATGCCGGCCCCACCCACAAGGCCCACGGCGAGGTGGCGGTCATCAGCCGTGCCACCGGCTACCGCATGGTCAAGCGCTATACCCACGAGACGCTGGGCTGGGGCGAGATCAACCTGCCCGAACAGGAGATGCAGACGACCGGCTACTGGTTATCGCTTGCGCCGGAGGTGGTGGAGCGGCTGCGGGCGGCAGGCGCGTGGCTGGAGGAGATAGACTACGGCCCTAACTGGCCGGAGCAGCGGAACGCGGCGCGGGCCCGGGATGGCTATCGCTGCCGCCAGTGCAGCGCGCCGGAGCGCCCCGGCCGCGAGCACGATGTCCACCACGTGCGCCCCTTCCGCGCCTTCGGCTACCTACCCGGCCAGAACACGCTTTACCTGGAAGCCAACTCGCTGGACAACCTGGTAACGTTGTGCCACGATTGCCACCAGCGGGCCGAGGCCAGGCAGCGGCTCCGCTCCGGCCTGGCGGGGCTGGCCTACGTCTTGCGGGAACTCGCGCCTCTGTACCTGATGTGCGACCCGGCGGATTTGGGTTCGGTCACCGAGGCGCGGTCGTCCCACAACGGCTTGCCCACCATCACCCTCTATGATAGAATCCCGGCGGGCATCGGCTTCGCCGCACGCCTGTACGAGTTGCACGGGACGCTGTTGGCAGCCGCGCGCGAATCGGTGGCTTCATGCCCCTGCGAAACGGGCTGCCCTGCCTGCGTCGGCCCTGTCAGCGAGGGCGACGTGGACGCGAAGCGGTTGACGTCCGCCTTGCTGTCAGAGGTGTTGAAAGAGAATATGTGCTGATATCGGGGGCGTTAGTGCGGCAAATCGGGTGCTCAGCTGCCCCCGATGATGCCGTCTCGCATTTGTTTCATTCGCAGTTTTCCTTTTTGCGCCATTGTCTGCCAGTAGTCAATCCGTCGCAGTGTTTTCCGCTCCGCATGCCAAACACAGCACACTGACAGAGCAACCTAACACAGTATAGGTACAAGGCGTCCTTTCTCGTCAATAAGAAAGAAGTACCATTCCGAGATTTCGCGGAGCGGTATATTCCACTATCATGTCACCCACTCACACTGTCGTCATGGTTCAAACGGTTGGCGGTGCGTTCTTTTCAAACGGTTTCCACCCTATCATGTAAATGAGGCCAACCATAGGATAGTCAACAGGCAGAACCAGTTCGTACGCTCCATCATCCAGTTTGGTCAGTTTGAGACGACCGGCTAGTCGGTTCTCCTCGTCAGGTTGACGGCGAATCTTCTCAATACCCTTGAAGATGCGCGCGTAACGCACTTCGTGGCCGTATCCGCTAGGTCGATGGCCCACAGGAAACCGAACCGTTATCTGCAGGCTGCTTGTCGGCCTATCAATGTGCCAGCCCACGTAATCCAGTCGGGTTTCCCTTTTCTCAATCTCTTCGTGTGTCATGTCAATAGCAAACAACCTGGCTGGTAACGGCTCGGTCAGTCTGAAGTCCACGATTTGGTCCTTGTAAACCGTTGGGGTGAACACGATCTCGACGATCAACTGCCCGTCAAGCTGGTGAATAGCACCCAGAGAGACCTCGCGGCCTGTTCTGCCCTTTTCCACCTTTAGATCATCAATATCAATGACACGTGGCTTTCCCTCCGGGTCTTTTTCTGGAATGAGCAGCGATTGGTCCAGCTTCTCTAGCGTAGTGTAGGCCTTTACCGTAATATGCCGTAAACAGGTGGCTCCCCCATCCTTATCAATGCTAACAAAGATAAGCATTTCGTCATAGCCCAGCCCGTAGCGCTTTGCTGAGAACTTGTAGGCGTTCTCCCATTCGGTTGTCTGATCCCTGGGGGGAGGCAGCCTCTTTTCCATCTCATCCTGTAGTTTTTCTGCATACCCCTTTAATTTACTCTCCAGGTCAGCGGTTTTGGTATCTACATGGTCCGTAACCGCTTTTTGGACCTCATCTATGCGTTTCTGCGCTGAGTCGCTCAACTTTCGCCACACAACTTGGGCTATCCACGCTACATTGAACACCGTCGTGGCTACCACCGTCAGGATAACTATGGCAATGACATACCAGCTTTGCAGTTGACTTCTCGTGGTCGGATTAGGAACATATACGGCGATGATGGCTATCCCTACTGAAAGGAGCTGTAAGATGGCCGATAGAAGACGGTAAGCGGGCGACTGCAACTTCTGCGACATTATTTCTAGCGGTGGCTTTACCCTGGGATCCTGAGGCATGGTACCTCGCCGTTCTTTCGCAGAGAAAAGAGGTGGAGACGATCCACTCCTCCCCACCCCTTTTCACTAAATGGCGCTCTGCAAAGCCAAGGCGGCGCTCAGAGCCGTGATTTCGCTTACCCGCCGCCCACTATGCCGTCTGCCAAAACGGTTGTGACAGCCAATACGATTGCGGCAGTTACCAGGATTATCTGAAGTGCGAGGAATCCTAGCTGGCGTTTCACTCTTGAGCTCCTTTGTGATTGTGTTAGCTGCCGCCGATGATTCCATCTCTGGATGACAGCTTCATGGAAACCTCCCTCTTTTTGATGGAGAGTTCACACCTGCTTGCAGGACTTGGGGTAGAAGAGCGCATTGAAACAGATAGCCCACCCGGAGCACCATCCGGGTGGGCAACGCTATATCAGGGCGCACCGCGCGCAAAAGGCGTACCGCGAAGCATAGGCGCGTGCAACGATGGCAACGGCGATCATCGGACTCAGAGGTATCGTGGCACTCCCGTCTTCCATGACAGGCTTCACCTTCCGAAGCGGGTTATAGGGCCCCTATCGCCACTTGCCTCAACCTCTATCTTCGTCCAACCTTAGTAAGCACCGTCGTATATACTACCACACCGTTTCCCAACAAGAGCTGCGGGTGCCGCCATCACCTGCTCAATCCCGTCTGCCAGGTTACCTCCCACAGCCACAATGTATGATAATGGCTGATATTGAAGCACAAGTGTCGGAATCTGTCAAATTTGGTAGCCTGTTCTCAGCAATTCCAATATGGCTAAAGGCAAAGCCACGGCCACATTGGTTCAAATTTGGAATTGCTGTGTTGACCTTTAACGGCTTGCCCATCATAACTCTCCATGATAGAATCCCCGTAGTATCGGTTTCGCCGAACTACTGCGAAAATAACTACGGGACACAGAGTACGTTTTATCCTTTACGTTTTACGCTTTTTTCATCTCCGTGTCCTCTGCAGGGCACAGATCTGCACACTCTGTGTCTCCGTGGTCAGTTCCTTTTGGCGGTCATGTGAAACGTCGCCTTTCTGTTCTGCTCGCCTTTATCGCTCTGGGACGTCCTCTCTTCCTCAGTGGGGGCGTCTTGCTCTACGCGCTCGGCGTGGCTGTCGCGCTCTACGAGGGTGTGCAGATCCACTGGGCTGTAGCGCTGGTAGGGCAGATCGGCGTGACCGCGGTGCAACTGGCGACCCACTACTTTAACGACGCGTGGGACATGGAAACCGACTCGTTGGTAGAGCATCCCACTTTCTGGACGAGCGGGAGCCGCGTCCTGGTGCAGGGCTGGTTCTCCCGCCAGGTTCCGCTGGCCGCGGCCTGGGTTCTCATCGCCGTGGCATTGGTGTCCGCCTTTGTCCTGCGCGCCTTCCTGCACACGGGGTCATACACCCTGGTCGCCTACGGCTTTTGCGCCTTCGTCGCCTGGGCTTATTCCGCGCCACCGCTGCGCCTGATCGGACGCGGTCTCGGCGAGGCGACCACCGCGCTCGTCGTGGCGGGCTGCGTTCCTCTCTTATCGTACTATCTCCAAACCGGATACGTTGGTGGCCGCATCTTTCTGGCGACGCTACCGCTCATCGGCTTTCTCTTTGCCATGACGCTGGCTATTGAATTCCCCGACGAGTTGGCCGACGCCGCCACCGGCAAGCGTACCCTCCTGGTGCGGCTGGGGCGGGATTGGGTCGTGCGGATGCACACCGCCATCGTCGTGCTGGCCTACCTTGCCGCGGGGGGTCTCTTGCTGGCCGGCTTCCCCCTGGCCGTGCCCGCGTTCCTGGCGTTGAGTTTCCCCCTGGCGGTCTGGCAGATATGGGCGGTCACCCGCCATTCGGCGCGGCCCGCGGCCTGGGGCGGTATTGCTTTTCGCGGCATCGCGCTCTTCGTCACTGGCGCGGTTGTGCAACTGGCAGCGTTTGTCTTTTCGCTTCAGCAATGGATGTAACACAGGAAGCCAGACAACTGGCTCCCAGGCAAATATCGTGTAAAGTGAACCAGAACGCATCATCGTAAGGAGGTTTATCATGCTCGCCGTTGGCGATGTCGCCCCTGATTTCGCCCTACTTGACGATACCGGCAAGACGGTCCGCCTTTCCGACCTGCGCGGGCGCAAGGTCATTCTCTATTTCTATCCGAAGGATGATACCCCCGGCTGCACAAAGGAAGCCTGCGGCTTTCGCGATATGTATCCTGCCTACACGGAAGCGGGCGCGGTCATCCTCGGTGTCAGCCCCGACGACGTGAAATCCCACGTCAAATTCAAGCAGAAGTACGACCTTCCTTTCACCCTCCTGGCCGACCCAGAGCGCAAGGTCATTGAGCAGTACGGCACGTGGGGGCTCAAGAAATTCATGGGGCGGGAGTACATGGGCGTGTTGCGCACCACCTACGTCATAGACGAGAAGGGGCGCATCGCGAAGGTCTTTGAGGCGGTCAAGCCCGACGGGCACAACGAGGAAGTCTTCTCGGTGCTGAGACTCTAAGAAGCAGTTTGGGAAGTTCGGGAATAGGCCATCGGATGAAATCCGACGGCTGGTATGTACAAGAAACCCGCTATGCGGGTTTTCTAGCCTGTTTGTCGTCGGTTTCTAACCGATGGCCGGGTCTTTTCAGACAATTTCTAGGACGCGTCGGACAGTCAGATTCCACCGCAGGATCTTGTAGGGGCGTTCACTTGAACGCCCCTATATTTCGTATCCTTTTCTGCTGCTCTCCGTATGTGTAGGTGAGAGGCCTCATGAGCCAGCCCGATCCCATTCGCCTGATCGCAGAGAGCGAGCTGGTTGAGATGATCCGCCAGGCGCAGAACCGTGATAAGAGGGCCTTTGACCGCCTGTACGACTTGTATGCCCAGGCGATCTTTCGCTATCTTTATTATCGCCTGGGGAACCGGCATACCGCCGAGGATCTGACGGCAGACGTCTTCGTGCGCTTGTTGGAGCGTATTCGCACCTACCGCATTGGGACTGAAGACCAGAAGTCGCTCTTCTCAGGTTGGCTCTACCGCATCGCCCACAACCTTATGGTGGATCACTTGCGCAAGGCCAGCAGCAAGGACGTCCCGGTCAGCGAGATTGAGTGGGTGGCCGGCGACGCAGATTTGGCCGGTCACATGGCAATTCAGGAGACGGCCCAGACGCTTGACCGCGCGCTGAAGAGCCTGAAAGATGAGCAGCGACAGGTCATCCTGCTCCGCTTCTTTGAGGACTTGAGCCTCCAAGAGACGGCAGGGGTCCTGGGCAAGACGGAGGGCGCGGTGAAAGCCCTGCAACATCGGGCGTTGGCGAGGTTAAACGAACTCGTCAAGAAGCATCAACCGGCATAAACATGAACTTTGACTCGGCCTTGGAATGGTGTCTGGAAGCCCTGAAGAATGGCGCCAGCGTTGAAAGTTGCCTGGCTCGCTATCCCCAATTCGCGGGCGAGTTGAAGCCGCTCCTGCGTATGGCCGCCGACCTGCGGGCTCAACCTGCCGTTGCCATAAGCGATGTCGGGTTCGTCGCGGGACGCCGCCGTATGCAGGACGCGCTAGCACGCCAACCGCAGCCGCAACCCGGTTTCCTGCCCGGTCTCTGGCATTCCTTGCAGCAAACCCTGCGCGGCGGAGCCCAGCCCCAATGTCGGGGGCTGGCCGCAGGCCTGGCGATGCTGATGATCGTATTCCTGGGCTTCGGCACTTCCGTCGCATTGGCTGCCAACAGCCTTCCGGGCAGCCCTCTCTACCCTGTCAAGCGGGCCTCGGAGCAGACGCGGCTCTGGTTCACCCCCGACCCGGCTGATCGGGCCCAATTGCATCTGGCCCTGGCAGACCGGCGGCTGGCCGAGGCGCAGGAGTTGCTGCGCACAGGACAGACGGTGGCCCCCGCTCTTCTGAACGAGACCCAGGAACAATTGCGGGCAGCGCTGGCCCTGATCGGCCTGGCCGCGCCCGAAGCAAGGAGCGCGCTCCTGGAGCGCTATCTGGCGCGGGCCAACAGCCAGAGTGAGGTCTTGGCGCAAATCGCCGAACAGGCTACGACGCCGGCCTTGAGCGCTACCGCCGCTGCCGTCGCCACTGCCGTTCGCTCCGATGCGCTATCGGTGCAGGCCACGCTGACGCCCACGATCACACCTTCGCCAATCCCAACGGGAACTCCAGTGCCGTCTGCAACATCTGATAGCCTTCCATCTGAGTCCACTATCACGCCTACCACGACGCCAGTGCCTTCTGACACACCGCGGCCTGGTGACCCTACGCAGACGCCTACGGCGCAGCCCCGTGAGACGCCCGACGATGACGACGAGACCGAGACGCCGGAGCCATCCCATACTGCTACACCCACAGGCCCTACCGCCACGCCGCGGCCTACCCAGACGGGCGAAGCAACTAAGACGCCCAAGCCCACAGAAACACCGCGTGCCAGCGAGACGCCCGGCGATGACGGCGAGACCGAGACGCCGGAGCCCAGCGAGACACCGCGGCCTACGCAGACTCGCGAACCGACCCGGACACCGGAGCCCACCAGAACGCCGCGTGCCAGCGAGACACCCG
>JADYZS010000403.1 GCA_020853075.1 Anaerolineae bacterium
AGCAAGTGAAATAGCCTCAGCGATTTGTGTGCAAACATCTTGACATTGCCTCCTGGTCGTGCTATTGTAGTCTTGAGGGGGCGACTCACTTGTCACTGTTCCCCTTGACCACCATTGTCAACCTCCTGGCCCTGGCCGCTTCCTTATGGCTGGGGTTCTACATCGTCACGCGCAGCCCTCGCAGTTCCTACTCCTGGATTGCCAGCCTCACTCTATGGTCGCTAATGGGTTTCTTCTTACACAATACCCTGGCGATCAATGCGCCTCAAGGGAGTGGGGCCGCATGGTTGAGACGCGGCGTGATTGTAGCGCTGCCACTCTGGTTTCACCTGAGCCTCCTCCTCAGAACGGCGCCGGTCGGGGCGCGACGAGGCACGCCGATACCCCCGGCAGGCCGTTGGGGGATTGCCCTCGCCTATAGTCTGGGCTTTTTCTTCGTCGCCACGAGCGCTTTCGTCCCTGGTCTGTTGACGCGAGCGGGCAACGGCGTGGCGATCTATACGTCGGGGCAAGGCGCCGGCCCGCTCTATCCCCTGTTCGTCCTGTTTCTGGGCCTGGTGGGTTTCCTCTCTGTCCTCAACCTGTGGCAAGGCCGTCAGCAAGCCCGTACCCCTCTCCTGAGAGACCGCTTTACTCCCCTCCTGGCAGCCACGGTGTTTGCTTGCCTCGGCTCCATGTACACCGGCCTGGGCGTCTGGCTACGGCTAGACCTTCCTACTTTACCAGGCGATACGGCCATGGCGGGCGGTGTCGTCCTCCTGGGCTACGCCGTCGCCAGGTACAACGCGTTGATAGAAGGGCGCGCCCTGGAGCGCGACTTTCTTTACGCCGCCGGGGCCGTGGGCCTCCTCACGATCTTCTACCTGCTGGGCACGATGCTCCTCTATCAAAAAGGGCACGTCTCGTTTCTGACCCTGATCCTGGTCGTCGTCATTGCCGTCAGTTCTCACTCCCTCTACGACGGTGTGCGCGCCACCTTGGATTGGCTCTTCTATCATGGGAGGTTCCGGCAACTGCGGGCTAACCTGCGCGGCTTCGCCCGCGAAGCCAACCACATCCAGGCTCTGCCCGACCGCCTGCGCAGCGTTCTCAGCGAACTCTGCCGCACGCTGCACATTCAGAAGGGCTTCCTCGCCTTGCGTCAAGGAGACGCCTTCATCGTTGAGGCGACCCAAAAAGCAAACCTTGTGGGACAGACTTTTCCCTTGCCCATCTTGACCGCTACCGACATCGGAGAGATGAACAACACGCCAGACCTTCCGGATATGGCTCTGCTGGTTCCCCTCTACGCCAGCGGCGCCCAGATGGGGGCTCTGGTTCTCGGCCCTCCTGAGACCGGCCAGTCGTATTCCGAGGAAGACCTGGACTTGATGGACGAGTTGGCCGACCAGATCGCTGCGACCATCCACTCCTTGCGCCAGCAGGAAGAGAACGCCCGCGCTATCAACGAGATGGTTTCCGATTTCCGAAATCGGGAGCGCATCCTGCAACAACAGGTACAGGCGATGCTGGTTGAGCGCCAGGAGGGCGGCGGACTCACTCTGGAAGGTATCGGCGAAGAAGACTTTCTTCGCTTTGTAGAGGATGGCTTGCGACGTCTCCACGATTACGCCTGTTTAGGTGAACATGCCCTGGCGCAACTGGCCGTTGTGAACCAACGGCTAGGGAGCCGCCCCCACGGTCTGGTGACACACATTGATCGTGGCAAAGCACTCAACGAAGTCTTGCTGCAAGCCCTGCACAAGCTGCGACCGGAGGGGCCGCTGCCCGATGGACGGAGCATACCCCCGCGCGAATGGTATCCTTTCATCATCCTGTACGACTCGTACATGCGGGACGATTCCAACCGCGACGTCATGAGCAAACTCTTCATCAGCGAAGGGACGTTCAACCGCACCCGCCGCCGCGCCCTGCGCGCTGTGGCTAAGGCCCTTCGGGAGATGGAACAGGATGCGCGAGGAACGGCGATGCGCTAAGATCGTCAGCCTGCCCTGCATGGGCCGTCTGCGGTTTCGTCCGTAACGTAGCCGCAGGCGGCCCCTTTGTTTTCCATATCGGCCCAAACCGGGCCGAATGGAGGTATTGTGATAAAACTGTAATGTGAAAAAGTGAAAATTTTCATCTATTTTTCATCTTCGCCTTTTATGGTGAAGGCAAGCGCGATAAAAGGATGGTACTATGACGGGCAAATAGATCGCAGACTTGGGCAACAACCCTCGCTTATACTCCTCGTATGGCAGGTCCTCCTCAGCCCCATCGTGGTCTCCTCCCAGGTACTGCGAGCAATTCCTCCCCCTGCAAAGTTGGCGGTTTTTGGCGGTTTCTGGTCTGGTAGTGGCGGTCTCTGTGTGGTTTATTCAATTATAGAACGCTCTACACGGTATGCGCTCTACACCCTGAGAAGCACCGTAGTGGCCATCGGCTGTAACAGGCGGCTACCAGGAGGGTAGCATGAGCACACAATACGCCGGATCAGCCGTGCCCTGGAACCACCCCAACCGCCCGTGGGAATCGGCGGTCAGGTGAGCCCGGCACCTGTATCGTAAGCCGAAGGAGTGACCGGGTGATTGTGTCTGCTGCTTTTCGTCCGTTCGGTTTCTACCGGACGGCAGGAGGACAACCGTGAACACGCCTATATTTACCCAGCGGCTAGCGCGGATAACCGCTTGTGGTCTCATCCTCTTGCTGATGCTGGTTGCAGCAGGGTGCAGCGCTCTGCCCAGAGCACCGGCAGTTGAAGCGGAACTGCCGCTGATCATCAAGCGAGACCCTCAGTCGGTGGCATTCTCGCCTACCGACACGCCGGTTCCCGACACTCCCACGCCGTCGCCAACAACCACACCTACGCCGACCACCACACCCACCGGCACCCCCACGCTGACTGCCACACCGATCCCGCCCACTCCCACACCGACTCCGGTGCCGCCTACGGCGACACCAACCTCTACCCCAACGCCCGGCCTCGCCCGCATGACCAGGGGCATGGCCGAGAAGCCCATCGCCCGCATTGACCTCTCAGCCTGGATGCCGGAGCCTATCGTCGCCAGCCCTGACGGCCGGCGGTACGCCTACGCGGTGGTTGCGCGCAACAGGGTGTACGTGGTTGTGGATGGGAAGGAGGAGGGGCCCTACGATGGGGTCGGCGAGGGCACTCTCCGCTTCAGCCCGGATAGCCAACGCGTTGCATACATGGCACAGGTTGAGGGCAAATGGAGCGCGGTTGTGGATGGAAAACGCTTGCAGTCGTACGAGGGAACGTGGCAAGGGCCCTTCTTCAGCCCGGATAGCCAGCATGTAGCCTATAGCGCCAGGATCGGTAACAAGTGGCTGGTAATTCTGGATGGGAAGGAAGGATGGCGCTACGATAGTCTGATAGAAGGCACCCCCATTTTCAGCCCAGACAGCCAACATCTGGCGTATGGGGCTATGCTGGGTAATAAATGGCTGGTTGTGGTGGACGAGAAAGGGGGGAAGCCGTACGACAGTATCGGCGTCGGCTCCATCCAATTTAGCCCAAACAGCCAGCGGCTGGCGTACGTAGCCATGGCGGGCAACAAATGGCTGACTGTGGTGGATGGGAAGGAGAGCAAGCAATACAATGGCGTCGCGAATATCGGATTCAGCCCAGACAGCCGCCGCGTGGCATATATGGCCGATGTGGGCAACCACCAGCCGTTTGTGGTGGTGGATGGCAAAGAGGAAAAGATGTACGATAACCTCCTTGTTCCTCTTGTCTTTAGCCCGGATAGCAAACGCGTGATGTACGGGGCTCAGCAGGACGACAAATGGTTTGCGGTGGTGGATGGGAAAGAGGGCAAGGAGTACGACAACATCCTGCTAGGTACTCTCGTCTTCAGCCCGGACAGCCGGCATATCGCGTACGGAGCCCAGGTGGGCAAAACGCAAGTGGCTGTGGTGGACGGGAAAGAGGGCAAGCAGTACGACAGCATCCTGACGAACACTCCCGTTTTCAGCCCCGACAGCCAGCACGTCGCCTACGGGGCCGAAATGGACGACAAATGGATGGTGGTCGTGGATGGGAAGGAAGGGAAGCGATACGATGACATCTTGAATGGCCCGCCTACCTTTGGCCCGGATAGCGAGCACGTGGCCTACGGGGCGATGACGGGCAACAAGTGGCAGGTGGTTGTGGACGAGCAAGAGGGGAAGCCGTATGAGCGCCTCGTCGCCTCTCAAGACGGCATCCTCTTTGACTCTTCAGGTGGCTTCCACTATCTGGCCGTCAAAGACGGTCAGATGTATCTGGTAGAGGAAGTGCTGTGCCCGTTGACACGCAACCCTTCGATCCCCTGCCGGCCTATAGAGGTCAGGAAGCCGGTCCCCAGCCCGACACCGACGGCGACACTGACGCCCAAACGCACGCCGACGCCAAAGCCCCGCGCGACCAGCACGCCGGGACAGTCGCCCGATCTCTCCAAGGTGGTACTTACCGTTAAAGATCTTCCTGCGGGGTTTGCAGAGATCCCCCTGGATCAGAAGCAATATAATCTGCGTGGTGGCAGCGCCTTCGGTTTCATGCGAACCAGGCCCATGACCACCCTCGTCGGTGTCGTACAGTTGCTTCGCACCGAGCAAGAGCGGAAAGAGTTTGATGCCTACGTGCGGCAGCCGGAGCTCGTAGCAGCGGGGTTCGCCCAGGGCCTGGGGGAGAACACAGAGATCCTGGAACAGAACAGGCTGCCAGAGATGGAAGGCATCGGCAACGTATCGTCGGGGGTGGCGGCCATGCTGGACAACGGAAGCACGCTTGAGCGGGTAGAGATAGCGATGTTTCGCCGGGGAAGCGCGGGGGTGACAATCGTGATCTTCTACTATGACAGCAAGACCCCGCCTGTGGGAGTCGGTGGCCTTGCCCGCAAACTGGACGAGCGTCTCATCAAGGTGCTCCCGCCCGCGAGCGGTGGCGAGGTGGCCGATGCCGGGCCGGCAGAGTTCAGGGTCGCCTGGAGCGACATTCACCCCTTCGTCGCTCCAGGCCCTGAAGCCTGGCTAATGAGGTCTGGCAAAACCGTCTAGCCTGCCTTGTAGAGACATTGCCTGCTCCTACAGGGCGTACGCAGCAGGCAATGTCTCTACCGCCTCGCAGGAGTGCAGTCACGACTGTCGGGCACTCTATACAGGAGGTGCGACCATGAACAAAACCGATTCTGGCTCCGGAGCCGTGGAATTATTGGAGACGGTACTGGGATTGGTTGATCTGTTCAGCCCCGCCCACTTTCGGCGAAGGATGAATGCGCTGGCGATCATCGCATTCCACATGTTGGTGGGCTGGATCGCCATCTCCTTCTTCCGGTATGCCTTCCAATATGCCTACTCTACCGTCGCAGTGACCGGCCTGTACCTGGCTGTCGCCATCCTGGGGCTATTGTGGCTCGGCGCGCTGGTGCCTCTCGTTCTGTGGTGGCGGGTGTATACCCTCAGGCTCTGCGTGGCACCCGGCGCGTGGTTCGTCACCTTCATCCTCTTTGCCACTCTCTGGGCTTCCACCTTTGAGGACACCGGGCCTCTCCGCGGGGGCGGATAGGTTGTGCCAGGAGGTAATGCCATGAACTACATCCGCTGGTTTCATGAGGTCAGGAGTGCCGACGCGGGTCAGGTCGGCGACAAAGCGGCAAGCCTGGGGGAGATGATGGCCGCCGGCTTGCCGGTGCCGTTGGGGTTCTGCCTCACCGCCCAGGCCTACCGTACCTTCTTCACAGTCGCGAAACGGGACGAGACCATCTGGGCTATCCTGGAACAGATAAGGCCGGATGACCGGGCCGACATAGAGGCCAAGACCGCGAGCATACGCAGGCTTATCGCCAAGATGACAATGCCAAGAACCATCGCCACGCAGGTTCTTGATAGTTACCGCCACCTGGCGCGCACCTTAGGAGCGCCCAACATACCGGAGATGCCGGTCGCCGTGCGCTTCTCCGCGATCCCCGATGGTCTTCCCAGGTCCTTCTTCGCCACGCAACGGGAAACGTACCTCAACGTGTGCGGCGGTGCCGACCTGCTCCAACGCATCGCAGAGTGTTGGGGGCTTCTCTGGACACCGCAGGCAGTGGCCTACCGTATTGAGAAGTACATTGACCCCTTTGCAGAGTCCGCAGCCGTAGTGGTGCAGGCCATGATCCCGTCCGAGGTCTCCGGCGTCCTCTTCACGGCCCACCCGTCCACCGGCCAGCGCGACGAGGCGCTCATCTACGCAACCTGGGGCCTGGGGGAGGCCATCGTCTCCGGTCTCGTCACACCCGACGTGATCAGAGTGCGCAAGTGCAACAACCGGATCATCTCGCACCAGATCGGTGCCAAACAGCGAGTCGTTGAACATGCACAGGAGGGCGGCACGGCGGTACGGGCGACCCCCGCGGCGCAGCAGTGCCTCCCATCGCTCGCCGACGATCAGGTGGCGGCCCTCATGAACCTGGGCGGGAGGGTGGAGGCGCACTACGGTGGCGCGCCGATGGGCATCAGCTGGGCGTTTGCCCAGGGACGCTTCTATCTTTTGGAAGCACGCAGGCTCCAGCCACTGCCGCGGCAAGCCACGACAGCGGAAGCAGAGGGCGCACCGACCATAGACCTGGATAGCGTCGGCCTTGCGTTTGACCTGGCTTCGTTCGCCTTCCAGATTCTCGGCGTGCTCCTCAAAGGCGCGAGCGATGCTGATTTCGGGTAGCCCTGACGGTGATAACGTATCAGAAGGAAATACCATGAACTACATCCGTTGGTTTCAGGAGATCAGCGCCGCCGACGTCGGGTTGGTCGGCGGCAAGGGGGCGAACCTGGGGGAGATGGCCGCGGCGGGCCTGCCGGTGCCGCCGGGTTTCTGCCTCAGCGCGGCAGCCTACCGCGACTTCATCCAGGCGGCAGACCTGACGGAGCCGATCCGCAGCATCCTGGCCGAAACTCGCCCGGATGACCCCACCGGCGTGGAGGCTGCCACCGCCCGCATCCGCAGCCTGATTGTAGAGCAGGAGATGCCCACGCCGATAGCCTGGCAGGTGCTGACCGCCTACCAACACCTGGCGCGCGAGTTGGGGATGGCCGGCGAGGCCCCGGTGCCGGTGGCCGTCCGCTCCTCGGCCACCGCCGAAGACCTCCCCACCGCCTCCTTTGCCGGACAACAGGAGACCTACCTCAACGTCCGGGGCGGCGACGAACTCCTGCGGCGAGTCAAGGATTGCTGGGCCTCCTTGTGGACGGCGCGCGCGGTGACCTACCGCACAAAGCAAGGCTTTGACCACGAACAGGTCTCTCTGGCGGCGGTGGTGCAGGCCATGATCCAGTCGGAGGTCTCCGGCGTCCTCTTCACCGCCAACCCCATCACCGGCAACCGCGCCGAAGCCCTCATCAATGCCAGTTGGGGGCTGGGGGAGGCCGTCGTCTCCGGCCTCGTCACCCCCGACACCCTCACCGTAGGCAAGGGCGACGGCCAGATCGCCTCCCGCCAGATCGGGAGCAAGGAGCGCATCATTGAGTATGCGCCCGCGGGCGGCACGGTGGAACGCGAGACGCCAGCGGAGCGGCGGGATGTTCCCGCGCTCTCCGATGACCAGGTGCGGGAGTTGGTGAAGATCGGCCAGAGGATAGAGGCTCACTACGGCGCGCCGCAGGACATAGAGTGGGCCTACGCCCACGGGCACTTCTACGTCCTGCAAGCACGGGCCATCACCACTTTAGCACAACAGGCAAAGGAGGCGAAAGAGGAGACAGAGTACAACCGCACCATGTTCGTGGAGATCTTCCCCGATCCCCTCTCGCCGGTCTTCCTCTCAGTGGTTAAGCCTCTATTCCAATCCATGCTTGACTTCACCTTTGGGACGCTGGGCTTCCGACCTGCTCAGAAGATGGAGGCCATCGGCATCTTCTACAACCAGCCCTACTTCAGCCGCTCCTACATCGCGGCGGCCTTCCACCCCCTGTCGCCGCCCGTGCGGGAGCGTCTGGTATCTCAGGCCACCAACCCCTTTGGCCGCCACGAAGAGGGGATGCCCGGCGAGTTCTCGTTGCCTTACATCAGGATGATGATACGGTTGCTCCGCTTCATGGTCGGCTTCCCCAAGCAACTCCCCGGCCTCGTTGCCCACTACCGGGCCGACGTGGCGGAGGTGGCCGCGCTCCCTCTGGCGACCCTCTCCGACGAGGAGATCGTGCGGCGCATCCGGCAACTGGTTTTGGGCTCCGCCAGCAGGATCCTGGACTATGATTTCCTGATGATCTTTGCCATCGGGGTCACCTACCAGATGCTTGGCACGCTGCTGCAACGCTACTTCGGCGGCGACACCGAGGAACTGCGGGCCAAACTCATCTCCGGCGTCACCGGCAACGTGACCATGGAGACCAACAAGCACCTGTGGGACCTGGCCCAGGTCGCCAAAGCCTCGCCTGTGGTCTGCGACCTCTTGCGAAAGCATAGCAGCCGAGACGTGCAGGCGCACCTGGCCCAAACGCGAGAGGGGCAGGCTTTCCTCAACGAACTGGAACGTTTCCTGGCCGACTACGGCCACCGGGAAGTCCACATGGACATCCTGTACCCCACCTGGGGGGAGGACCCTGCGCCGGTCTTCGCCTTTGTGCGGGCTTACCTAGACGCCGATGAGGCCCAGAGCCCCCACCGGCAGCAGGCGCGGCTGGTCAAGCAGCGCGAGGAACTAGCCCAGATGGTGCAAGAGCGGGTGGAGCGGGATTTCGTGGGCCGCCTCCTGGTATCTCCTCTCTTCCGCTGGGTGTTGCGTCACACCCAGGCTCATACAAGGGAGCGGGACACCATGCACTTTGAGTTGACGCGGCTCTTCCCGCCCTTCCGCCGCCTCCTCCTGGAACTGGGCCGCCGGTTCAGCGCGCGAGGGTTGATCGCTGAGTCTGCTGACATCTTTTTCCTGGGTCTGGACGAGATGGCAGAAGTGGCTACTGCGCCCCGTGCCCAGGATGAAAAGATCCGGGCTCGCCGCTCGGAGTTTGAGAAAAACAAGTCGCGCCCGTGGCCTAACGTTATCCGCGGCGACCAGGAGATCTACGCAGAGAGCGCAGGCCCAGCAACAATATCGGAGGGACAATTGCGCGGTGTGGCGGGAAGCCCCGGCGTGGTCACCGGCCTGGCCCGTGTCATCCGGGGGCCGGAGGAGTTCGGGAGGCTCCAGAAAGGCGAGATCCTCGTCGCGCCCCTCACCAATCCGGTATGGACCCCCCTCTTCGCTATCGCTGGTGGGCTGGTGACCCAGGCGGGCGGCATCCTTTCCCACGGAGCCATCGTGGCCCGCGAATACGGCATCCCGGCGGTCATGTCCGTCGCTGGCGCGACGCAGTTGATCCGAGAGGGCCAGACGACGACGGTGGACGGGAACAAAGGCGCCGTCTATCTGGCGTAGGAGGTGCACTATGCTGGTAGCATTAGTGGCAATCAGTTACCTGGTCGGTTCCATTCCCGTCGCCTGGCTTATAGGGAAGATGGTGACAGGCCAGGACCTGCGGCAGGTGGGGAGCGGCAACGTGGGCGTGCTGAACACGGCGGTGAGCGTGGCCCGCTGGGCTGGGCTCCTGGTCTTCGTGGCCGAGGCAGCCAAGGGGGCGATGGCGGTGACCCTGGCTCGCGCCTGGGTCGGCGGCGAAGTCGCGGTCGGCCTGGCTGCGCTGGCGGCCATCGTGGGCACGCGCTGGTCCATCTGGCTGCGCGGGGCCGGGGGGCGGGGAAACACTGCGGCCATGACCGCGCTTCTCCTCATTTCTTGGCCCACGATGGTCGGCGTTCTGACGCTTTGGTTTTTGCTTCGTTTTCTCACCGGCAGCAACTTCATCGCCACCCGCGCCAGCCTGATCCTGCTGCCTGTCATCTTCGGACTTATTACCCATTCCTGGTGGTCGGTCCTCTTCGGGGCGATCTTCAGCCTCCTGTTCATGAGCACCCACCGCCCCGAGACCGACGACCATCTTCTCATCAAGGGCCGGTGGCCCGGCTTGTGGGCCTTTCTCACCGCACCCCGCCGGAAGTGAGAAGGCATCATGGGTCTATCCGGCAAGTGTATTAGACTTCGCGATGGGCGATCCCTCGGCTACGCTGAAACGGGCGACCCCGATGGGAAACCTGTATTCTTTTTTCACGGACTTCCCGGCTCGCGGCTGGTGCACCATCCTGATGAGTCTATTGCCATCTCGCTCGGCGCGCGCGTCATTGCCATAGACCGCCCCGGTTTCGGCCTCTCCGACTTTCAGCCCGGTCGTAGGGTGCTAAACTGGCCTGATGATATAATAGAGTTGGCCGATGCCCTGGGGATCGCGCGGTTTGCCGTGGCCGGTTGGTCGGCGGGGGGGCCTTACGTCGCGGCCTGCACGTTCAAGATACCGCATCGTGTAAGTGCAGCAGCCATCATCAGCGGTGTGGCCCCGCTGAATCGGCTGGCGATGAGAGACCGGGCTCACCTCTTCTTCAATCTAGCCAGGCAGTCCCCGCACCATGCCGCAGCGTCCTTCTGGCTCTTGTTACGGGCACAGGAACGGGCGTTGAAGCACACCACGGCGCTCCTGCCTACAGCAGACAGGGCGGTGCTCGCCCAACCGGAGATCGCCGCCATGCGCCGGGAGAACGTGGCCGAGGCCGTGCGCGCCGGCATGGGGGGATTGGTCTGGGAAACCGCCCTCCTCGCGCGCCCGTGGGGCTTCCGCCTGGAAGACGTACCGATAGAGGTTCACCTCTGGCACGGGGGAGCGGACATAAATACACCTGTCTCAATGGGCCAATACCTGGCGGGGGCAATCCCCCGGTGCCATGCCAGGTTCGTACCCGCGGAGGGACACTGGTTGCTCTTTGCCCATTGGCGGGAGATTCTGACTGTTCTCGTCGCCGGAAGCCGGTAGCGTACCGGAAAGGAGATAGCCATCCATGCTCACTGGAAAGATTGCCCTCGTGACGGGCAGTTCGCGAGGGATCGGACGCGGGATCGCCCTCCGTTTAGCCCGCGAGGGGGCCGACGTGATTGTCTCCTATCTGCGCAAGCAGACGGCGGCCAGAGAGGTTGCCGCAGAAATTGAGGCTATGGGCCGCCGGGTAAAACTGGTGAAGGCCAACCTCGCCGTTGCCGAGGAGATTGAACGATTGTTTGCAGAAGTCTGTGATTTCGGCGGCTTAGACATCCTGATTGCCAATGCTGCCAGCGGCGTGAT
>JADYZS010000404.1 GCA_020853075.1 Anaerolineae bacterium
GCAAAGCATAATCTGCTAAGCCCTTCTCGTTCATGATGCCCTGAAGCTTGTTTGCTGCTGCCTCAGTCAAGTGTACCATTGTGCAAGCCTCCTCAAGTACCTGGGTTGATATATTTTACAGAGCGTTTGACGATAGTAGTACCATAACTCGTCGCGAAGGTCGCCCCTCACCCTTCCTCTCCCCTCCGGGGAGAGGAAACTGCTACCCGCCGATTTGCGACATTACTCGCCCCACCGGGATGACGTGCTCGGCCAGGCCGTGCCCCCACGGTTTCTGCGCTACGCCGTTTCGTATCAGGGTGCAAAGATCGGTGAAACTGGCACCGGCGCGCAACGGCGTGAGCAAGTCCACCTCGCCATCACGCAAGAGACAGAGCCGTAACTTGCCGTCAGCCGTGATGCGCACCCGGTTGCAGCCGGCACAGAAAGGTTCCGTGACCGAACTGATGAACCCTAGCGTCCCCTTTGCCCCTTCCAGGCGATAGGGTCGCGCCGGGTCATGCCCGCTGTACCCGGGTAGTTCGTGTAACGGCCCCAGCACGCTCTCAATCCGGCCCATCGTCTCCCGCGAGGGAACCACCGCGCTTTCCTGAAAACCCGACACGCTCCCCAGCGGCATCAGTTCTATGAAACGCACATCCCAATCGTGCTCTAACGTCAGCCGTGCCAGGTCCACCACATCCTTATCGTTATAGCCGCGCGTCACCACCGAGTTCAATTTGACAGGCCGCAAGCCGGCCGCCTCCGCCGCCGCGATCCCCGCCCAAACGTCTCCCAGCGTGCCCCACCGTGTGATACGCCGGAACTTGGCTTCATCCAGCGTGTCCAGGCTCACGTTGACTCGTCTCAGCCCCGCATCGGCCAACGGCTGCGCCAACCGCGATAACAGCAAGCCGTTGGTCGTAATAGACACCTCACGAATGCCGGAGATTTGCACAATTTGCCGTACCAGGTTCACCAGCCCCGCCCGCACCGTCGGTTCGCCGCCAGTCAAGCGGACCTTGTCCACACCTTCGGCGGCAGCGGCGCACAGCAGAAACAGGATCTCGTCGTCCTGCAGCAGTTCCTTGCGCGGGCGGAACTGCATGACCTCCGGCATACAATAGACGCAGCGCAAGTTGCATGCGTCGGTGAGCGACAAACGGAGATAATGGATGTGGCGACCGTAAGAATCGTACATGGCAGCGTCAGCACTGTGCCTTAAATCAACAGCCTCTAAACTGCTTCTACCGTTTCTCCCCATCATAATAACAGGTCTTTCGCCGAAAAGCCAAACTCAGATACCACTCGCTTCCGCCGTCACCGGCACTTCAACGACAAAAGAACAACGGTTATCGCCCTCTGCCATCCGAGATACCCGGCGCGCTTTTACACCTAGCAACTGGCTCACCAACGTCAGATCCAACTCGCAGAGCTCGTGATGGCTCTCGGCAGCCCCCGCGTAGGGGCAATTCAAGGCGTGCAGCAGGTAGCGATCGTTCGCCTTCTCCCAGCGGGCCAGATAACCTCGTTCCGAGAGAAACTCGGCGATCTTATCCAGACGCTCCTCCAGCGACGCCTCAGGTGCAAGGGCAGAGAACTCGGATGCTTCGCGTGTGGCGATGTTCTGCAACATACGAACCATCCGGGTTGGCTGCAACGTGATCTTCAATTCATCCAAGAGGTCATTGGTAAGACCCCGGAAATTGTTGGGGAAATGCCGACCGGCTGCCGGAGTCAGCGCGTACACCTGTTGGGGACGACCTACGCGGCCTTTCCGGTGCACTCCCGGAGAGTGTATCAATCCATCGGCCTGCAAGATGTCCAGGTGATGCCGGACCGATACCGGCGCCATGCCCAGTTCCCGACCAAAATCGGCAACCGTGGCAGTGCCCCGCTCCTTGAGTATCTCCAGAATGTGTTGTCGGATCGGTTGCATGCCCGTACCTCGCTTTCAATCCGATGACTTCTATGAGTTCATTCTACCACAAACCGGAACGCTTGTCAATTGTTATGATATGAATCTTATAAATCCCTATTAGGATTCGTGCAATTTGCCACGATAGCCCTTGACAAACGCAGACAACGCTGGTATAATTTTGATGAAATTAGTGATAATAATGGCGTAGGGCGCGAAGATTTGCCAGCATACTTCTTCTGAGGTAGAATGACGGCGGTCAATGGCGGCCCTATCACCAGTTCTTGTCTCTGCGACGACTGAAGAGGCTCCGCAGTCGTCCATGGCCCGCCGGGAACGAGATGGCTCACAATGGCAGCGAGCGCAGATAGACCACCAACCGCTGCCCGGCGGTGACTCAAGAATATAGCCTGCCGGCCATTGCTCACAGAACACTCATCCCGGCAGTTTAAGGAGCGAGATATGTCAGAAAGCGAAGCACCTCATCCCAGCATTGTCGTACCCAATGAATTAAAAAACAACGTCTTCGTGACAACGTTGGACAAACTCTACAATTGGAGCCGCAAGTCTTCCATGTGGCCGATGCTGTTCGGCCTGGCCTGCTGCGCGATTGAGATGATTTGCACCGCAGCCAGCCGCTACGACCTGGCGCGCTTCGGCATGGAGATCATGCGCCCCTCGCCGCGGCAGGCAGACTTGATGATTGTATCTGGGACCGTGACGAAGAAAATGGTGCCGCAAATCGTGCGCATCTACAACCAGATGGCCCAGCCGCGCTACGTCATTTCTATGGGCGCCTGCGCCACGGGGGGCGGCCCTTTCAAGGAGGGCTACAACGTTGTTCCCGGCATTGACAGGTATGTGCCGGTAGATGTGTATGTACCCGGTTGTCCGCCCATGCCAGAGGCGTTGCTGCACGGTATCCTGAAACTGCACGAGAAAGTAGAGAAACAGTCCATTACGAACGTAGCCTGGTATCGCAACCCGGAGAGTGACATGATCCCGGTGCCCGTGCTAGGGCCTGACCTTTTTGATCCGCGACGCGCGCCAGAGATCAAGGCGAAGTTGGCCGAGCGTCTCGCCGCAGCCCAGACTGTGACAACGCCCGTGGCGGAGGCAGTAGCCGAGGCAATCCCGACTCCGGTCGTCTCGCCGACGCCGACTGCACCGGCAGGGCCCACCAGGTTAACTCCGGAGGAGATTGAGGCGCGGCGCCAGGCAGCCCTGACAAAGCGCGCGGAGTTACAGGCCCAGAAGCAGACCCAGACCGTGGCGGCCTCAGCCGCTCCGGTAGCAACTGCTGCTCCGGCTGCCACCACGAAAGCAGCCCAGATTGAAGAGATGCGTATCCAGGCACTGCAACGCAAACTGGAGTTGGCACGAAGCGGCCAGGGTAAGCAGACGGTGGCCGAGGTAGAGAAACTCCTTGAGGAAGCCCGCGCTCGCTACGAAAAAGCGAAAGCAGCGCAATAAAGGGGAGACGCATGAGCAACACCGAAGCGACCATCACGGTTGAAGTTCCTGCTCGTTGGCAGGATGCGGTTCCTGGTGCAGTCCTGTCGGAGGATGCAAACAGCGTGGTCGTAGCCCCGGAGAGTCTGGTTGCACTCTGCACCTACCTGCGGGACCACGAAGGCTATGACTATCTATCCAACGTGACGGGCGTTGATTACCTCAACTTCAAGGGGCGGGATGCGTCCAACCGCTTTGAGGTCGTCTATCATCTTTACTCTACAAGGGGGGCGGTGGCCCTCTTGTGCTGAAGGCGCGCCTCCCTGCCGAGACACCAGAGTTGCCATCCGTCACGCCTGTGTGGCCCGGTGCCGAACTCCAGGAAGATGAGATTTGGGATCTGTACGGCATCAAGTTCGACGGCCATCCCTTCCTGCGGCGCATCCTGATGTGGGATGGGTTCAACGGCCATCCCATGCGCAAAGACTGGAAGGAAGCCTTTTTTGAGGAAGAGGGCAAACCTTTCTCCAGCCGCTGGCCGGAAGGGCATCACGCCTGGGCCGAAGACCGTGTCCCCTGGCACGGCAACGTTAACTACCCGGACCACTTTGACCCGGAAACCTGGAAGGAGCCCGTCACCTTTGAAGCCGTCCAGGACGAACCGGGCGGCAACGGCAACGGGCGATTGCACACGCAGCGTATCGTGGTCAACATGGGCCCTCACCATCCCAGTACCCATGGGGTTTTTCGCATGGTGGCGACGCTGGAAGGTGAGACGATTATCTCCCTGAAACCCGTGATGGGCTATCTCCATCGCAACCATGAGAAGATCGGTGAGCGCAACACCTTCATCATGAATATCCCCTACACCGACCGCCTGGACTACCTATCCTCTATGTCCAACAATCTGGGTTACGTCCTGGCGGTAGAGAAACTGATGGGGATCAAGCCGCCGGAGCGGGCCGAGTATATCCGCGTCATCATGGCCGAACTGACCCGCGTTTGCAGCCACCTGTGGTCCATCGGCTTTCTCCTCAACGATCTCGGCGCGTATTTCACCCCGGCTCTCTACACCATTCGCGAGCGAGAGTTGATCCTGGACCTTTTTGAGGAGGCTTCGGGCGCGCGCATGTTGTGCAACTACATGCGCTTCGGAGGTGTGACGCGTGACCTGCCGACCGGTTGGCTGGAGAAGTGCAACACGGTCGTTTTTGACCGCCTCCCCCGCGCCATAGACGAGTTGGAACGTTATCTCACAAACAACGAGATCATACTTGCTCGTTGCAAGGGGGTCGGCTACCTCTCCGCCGAAGACCTGGTACGCTACAGCGTCAGCGGGCCGATGCTGCGCGCTTCCGGCCTACAGTACGACATCCGCAAAGTGGAGCCCTATTCCATTTACGACCGCTTTGACTTTGAGGTGCCCAAGTTTGACGGTTGCGACGTCTATGACCGTTACCGCGTGCGCATGTTTGAGGTGCGCCAGGCGGTCAAGATCGTCCAACAGGCACTCAAGCAAATCCCGGAGGGGGAGATTCAGACCGGAAAAAAGGCATATCAGGTACGCGTGCCCGCGGGCGAAGCCTACGCGCGCATTGAAGCCCCGAAGGGCGAATTGGGCTTCTACATCGTGAGTGATGGCAAACCCAACCCCTATCGCTATCGCGTGCGCGCGCCCAGTTTTATCAACTTAAACGCGCTGGAACCGATGTGCATCGGCTACAAGATCGCCGACTCGGTCATTGTCCTTGGCGCGATAGACATCGTGTTGGGCGAGACGGATCGTTAACGGAGGCATATATGTTTGGACTCGGCGTTGTGAAGGGGTTCGGAGTTACGCTCAAACGGTTTGCCGATACCTACATTGACGACGTGAAGAAGATCCCCAGTCGCTACGCAGGGCAACGAGGTGTCATTGACCAGGGCCCTGAAGACACGGGCATCTTCACGATCCAATATCCGGAAGAAAAGCGGACTTTGCCGGAACGGTTCCGCTACATCCCCATGCTCCTGCGCGACGACGAGACGGGCGAGGATCGCTGCACCGCCTGCGGCATCTGCGCCAAGGTGTGTCCGCCGCAGTGCATCTGGATCGTGCGCGACAAAGACGAAAACGGCAGGCCTATCACCCGGCCCACAGAGTTCTACATTGACGCGTCGATCTGCATGAGTTGCGGTCTCTGCGCCGAATTTTGCCCCTTTGACGCGATTAAGATGAACCACGAGTACGAATTGGCAGCCTTTGACCGCTATCCGAAACTGGTCTATGACAAAGAAGAACTCACAGTGCTTGTGAGTTACTATGCAAAGCTCTATCCCACGCAATACACGGAGGAAGAGAAGGCCCGCGCCGACAAGGCCGAGAAGAAGAGCAAGTAAGAAGCATCTTTGGGTTTGCATCGGGAAGCCTTGACAGAGGGAGTATAATACCATGGAAACAGTCGCGTTTCTGTTGGCTGCTGTCGCGGTCGTCGTTGCTATTTACAGCGTGCGCCGGGCGAATACGTTAGAGAATCGGCTGGCGAGGTACAACAGCCTGTTGTATGAGAGCCAGGCTAAAGCCGAGAGCCTGGAAGAGAGGCTGCAAGAGGAAATACTGGGGCTTCGTACTGAGATCAGGCGACGGGCGGGCGAGATCCATTTCACACCCACCATGACCATCGCCGAGGCAAGGGCCATGCACCCTCTGGCGCAACAGATGCTTGCGAGTTTCCACTTGGGTGGCTGCGCCAGTTGCGCCGTGAACGACACCGATACCATTGCCTCTGTCTGCGCCGCCCATGGCATCAACCAGGAGGCGCTACTAAGCGCGCTCGCCAGCCTGACCGCGGAACCCGGCAAGGGGAACGGGACCGGCGCGCAGGAAACATTGCGCCTTCCGAACGTGCAACTTCACCTATGAACCGGGTAGCGGGAGGATTTTCGGAGTAACCGAGGGCTCGGGGACTTCTGTCTCTGAGCCCTTTTTACCTAATAAGCAGCGCGCCGTAATGCGCGCTCGTTTTTCGCGTCATAACCAATGTCAGGTGAATGAGTATGGCAGCAACGTATCCCAAGGCCGAGATATTATTCCCATCGCACCTCATCCCCCAATTACGAGACTTGCGGGGTGAGGAGTGGCAAACCCTAATAGAACGGGTGTCGGCGTTGCCTGAAACACACCCCGATAGCATCGCCTTTGCTCTCATGATGATCCGGCTTGACGGCTGTCTTGACTGTTTCGGGGGGAGTTATAAATTCATGCGCGGCTGCGCTCTCTGCGCTCGTCAAACGATCACGCAGTTCAAGGGGACCGACGCAGAACTCGTCAAGCTTTACCACAAAGCCCAGAAGGAACTGGCCCGCTATTTAGAGGAACAGAAGATCAAACTGCCCAGTTGACGACAAGGAGACTTTTCTCACAGACACGGCAGGGGCTTTGCGTTACGCTGAAGGACGAGGAGAACCATGATCGGCATGGAGAGGCAACAGAGCAGGGCACGCATCGGGATCATCGGCGCAGGCGTGGCGGGGCTAGCTGCCGCTTACGACCTGACGCACCAGGGCCATCAGGTCGTTATTTACGAGGGCCTGCCGGTTGTCGGCGGCCTCGCCGCGGGCTTTAAAGCCTCACACTGGGATTGGCCCCTGGAACGTTTCTATCACCATCTCTTCCAATCAGATAGCGACATCCTGAATCTGGCAAGGGAGATCGGGGCCGAGGTCATCTTCCGCCGCCCCATCACTGCCATGTGGTACAAGGGCCAGGGCTACGCCTTTGATTCACCCCTGCGCGTCCTTCTGTTCCCGCATCTGTCCATGGTGCAGAAGGTCCGCATGGGCCTTGCCATTGCTTATCTGCGGTACGTATCCAAAAACTGGCAGCAGTTTGAGCGGCTAACAGCCGATGCCTGGCTCAGCCGTTGGATGGGGCGCGCAGCCTACGAGACGGTGTGGCAGCCGCTTCTCGTCGGCAAGTTCGGCGATCACTACAAAGACGTGAACCTGGCCTGGTTCTGGGCCCGTGTCTATAAGCGCAGCCCAGCGCTGGGATACTTCGTAGGTGGTTTCCAGGCTTTTGCCGACAGGTTGGCACAACGGGTTTGTGACCAAGGCGGCGATATTCGCTTGTCGGTCCGGGTTGAGAATCTGCGGCCACGGCCCGAAGGTCATGGGCTGACCATCCGTATCGGTTCCGGCGAGGAGACTTTTGATGCCGTCATCTCTACCACGGCTCCTGGTCTGATGGCACGGTTGGCGCCGGACCTCCCTGAAACGTACTTGAGCCGGCTGCGTGAATTGCGCTCTATGGGCGCAGTGGTGATGACCGTCGCGTTGGCTCGCCCACTGACGCAGGGGCTCTATTGGGTGAATCTGCACAAGAGGGATGGCTTCCCCTTCCTGGCGCTGGTGGAGCACACCAACTACATGGACGCAGAGCATTACGGCGGCGACCACCTGGTCTATCTGGGCGATTACTTAGACCCCGACCACCGCTACTTCCAGATGACGCAGGACGAGTTGTTAGAGGCTTTTCTTCCTGTCCTGCCGCGCTTCAATCCGGCATTTGATCGCAGTTGGATCAAAGGCGTGTGGCTGCACCGGACGACCTATGCACAGCCGATCCCGCCCGTCAACTACTCCAGTTACATTCCGCCGCTGGAGACCCCAATCACCGGACTCTACTTCGCCAGTATGAGCCAGGTCTATCCCTGGGATCGGGGTACGAACTACGCCGTAGAAATAGGCCGCCGAGCGGCGAGACAGGTAATAGAGTATCTGAGGCGGCAAATAGATAGCAGGGAACCGTCAACGGCTCCCGTCACCGTGGTTCCTTAAGGATCGCAAGGGGGCGTCTCATGTCCACTGTCCAGGCCGACATCGTCATCGCCCGTCCACCGGAGGTTATCTTCTCGTGGTTGGGTGATCTCGCCCGCCACCGCCAGTTTGTGCCAGACGGTTGGATAGACTATAGGGTCACTACGCCACAAGCGAGCGGTAAGGGGGCGCGAGCCAGGTTTAGAGCACACTGGATCCGGGGCGATGCGCCCCTGGAGGTAGAGATAGTAGAAATAGAACACCCTGACCGCCTCGTGCAACGTTCTACTAAAGGCGAGATTACGCTGACCTGGACACTCGCGCGGCAGGGTGGCGGCACACGCGTGGCCTTACAGACCGAATACGCGCAGAGTGATGGCTTGCTGGGCCGTCTCTTGTCGCCGCTCGTTACTTCGTCACGCCTGCGGGGCGATTGCCAGCAGACGTTGGAACGCTTGAAAGCACTGTGTGAAGGCAGTGAACGATAAGGCATGAAGGCAATACACGCAGAAGGGAGTTACATGGCAGAGCAAAAGGGAAACAAGCAGGTTACCGAACAGCAGGTACTGGCGGCTTTGAGCAAAGTGCAGGAACCGGAATTGCACCGTGATCTGGTCACGTTGAACATGATTCGGGACATTACCATTCACAATGGGACGGTCAATTTCACCGTGATGTTGACGACACCCGCTTGCCCGCTGAAGACACAGATTGAGAACGAGGCGCGGGCCGCGATTCTGTCTATCCCAGGTGTCACCAACGTGAACCTGAAGATGGACGCGAACGTGCCCAGCGACCGGCGCATCGCGGGCAAGTTGGCGTTGCCGGTGCGCAACATCATCGCCGTTGCCAGCGGCAAGGGCGGCGTCGGCAAGACAACCGTTGCCGTGAACGTTGCGATTGCGTTGGCACAAACAGGAGCATCTGTCGGCCTCCTGGACGCCGACATCTACGGCCCCAACGTCCCAATTATGATGGGATTGAAGGGGTTGCCGCAGGCACGTAACGGCAGGTTGGTGCCGCCTGTGGCCTACGGCATCCAGGTGATGTCTATGGGCTTCCTGGTGCCGGCAGAGCAGGCATTGGTGTGGCGCGGACCGATGCTGCATACGGCGATCCGCCAACTCTTCGCCGACGTGGCGTGGGATGAGTTGGACTACCTGGTAGTGGACCTGCCGCCCGGCACGGGCGACGCGCAGTTGACTCTCGCCCAATCGGTTCCCGTCACTGGCGGCATCATCGTCAGCACGCCGCAGGACGTGGCCTGGGCCGATGCGCTACGTGGCATCACCGCCTTTCGCCAACTGAACGTGCCCATCCTGGGCATCATTGAGAACATGAGTTATTTCGTCTGCCCGCACTGCGGCGAGCGCACAGATATTTTCTCCCACGGCGGTGGCGAGCGCGCGGCGGCAAAACTGGGCGTGCCCTTCCTGGGGGCGATTGCCTTGGACCCCGCTATCCGCGAGGGCGGCGATGAGGGTGAGCCTATCGTGGTGCGCGACCCTGACTCGCCGCAAGCCCAATCGTTCCGCGAGGTGGCCCGTAACGTGGCCGCGCGCATCAGCGTCATGAACCTGGTCCCCGCGCCGGAGTTGAAACTGGTGTAGGGTGTCTGGCGTATCAGGGGTGCACTGCAAACGGGCATCGTCTGCCTCTCAATCAGCGGTGAGCCGAGGGAGGATAGATGCCCGCCTGTTTTAACTGGACAGAGGCGGGCTCATGCGTTATACTTTCGGTGGCTCAAGGAGGAGCCGCACAGCATCATGGAAACCCCCATCCGCGACACCTTCTGGAACGTGCCACTGGCCTGGCAAATCGCGTTCTACCTCTCCATGGCGGCAGCCACTGCCTACCTCGTCTATCGCCTGGCCCAGCACGTCCGCCTGTGGCGGCGCGGCCAACCCGAACTGCGCACCGACCATCTAGGCGTGCGCGTTGGGCGGCTCCTGCGCTTTGCCGTGGCGCAGGTGGGTGTCGCGCGCGAGCGCTACCCTGCCCTCATGCACCTCTCCATATTCTGGGGTTTCATAATCCTGTTCATTGGCACCGTCCTCGCGACTGTGGATTACGACATCACGGTGCCCTTCTTCGGCTACAAGCTGTTGAAGGGCAATTTCTATCTGGCCTATGAACTCATCCTTGATTTGCTGGGGGCGACCCTCTTCATCGTTCTTGGCCTTGCGCTCGCCTCGTATCGTCGCTTCATTACCAGGCCTGATAAACTGACCCACGATTGGCGGTTCACGGCGGTGCTGGCCGTTTTCTGGTATCTCAACCTCACTGGCCTCCTGGTGGAAGGCTTCCGCCTGGCCGCGGTGCAGCCCTGGTGGGCTACCTGGTCGCCCGTGGGCTATGTGATCGGGCAACTCTTCCTGGCGTTGGGGCTGAACGAGAGCGCGCTGCGTGGGCTGCACCTGGGGACGTGGGTGATCCACTTCGTTGGCGTCGGCGTCTTCATCGTCCTCATTCCTCATACCAACCTGGTGCACATCTTCACCGCGCCCATCAACGTCTTCTTCTCCTCGTTGGAGCCTCGCGGCGCGCTCAAGCCTATCCTCAACATTGAGGAAGCAGAGGTCCTGGGCATTGGACAGATTGACCAGTTCACCTGGAAACAGCGATTAGATTTTGACGCATGCACCGAATGTGGCCGCTGCCAGGTCGCCTGCCCTGCGTGGATGGCCGGCCAGCCTCTCTCTCCGAAGAAACTCATCCTAGACTTGCGCGGCCAGATGTTAGCGCAAGCCGCCGGCAAAGCCAACGGTGAACCTGTGCCGATGGTGGGCGGCGTCATTCTGGATGAGACACTGTGGGCTTGCACCAGTTGCCGCGCCTGCATGGAGGAATGTCCCGTTCTCATTGAGCAGGTTCCAGCGATTATAGACATGCGCCGCCACTTGACGTTGACCGAGGGCCGCATCCCTGAACAACTGGCGGGCGCGCTGCGCCGGGTGGAGACGAGCGGCAACCCCTGGGGGATGTCTCGCGCTGACCGCGTTGCCTGGGCCGGTGGGTTGGACGTGCGCATGATGGCCGAGGTGGGTCAGGCAGACGTCCTCTATTGGGTCGGCTGTGCGGGAGCCTACGACCCGCGTAACCAGAAGGTGAGTCGTGCGTTCGTCAAGATTCTCCAGGCTGCCGGGGTGGATTTCGCCATCTTGGGCGAGGAAGAGCAGTGCACAGGCGACGCGGCTCGCCGCGCGGGTAACGAATATCTCTTCCAGGTGCTTGCCCAGGCCAATGTGGAGGCGCTGAACCAATACAAGTTCCGGCGCATCGTCACTCAATGCCCGCATTGCTTCAACACTCTCAAGAACGAGTATCCGCAGTTCGGTGGACGGTACGACGTCATTCATCACAGCCAGTTCATCGCCGAACTTGTCGCGCAAGGTAAGATAAAACCATCCGCCGAGGCGCAGGAGGTAGTCACATATCACGACTCCTGCTATCTGGGCCGCTACAACGGCGAATACGACGCGCCGCGCCGGGCCCTTGTTGCCGCCGGTATGCAAATTACCGAGATGGCGCGGTCGCGCCAGAAGGGGCTCTGCTGCGGCGGCGGGGGCGCGCGCGTCTGGATGGAGGATCAGGGAAAGAAACGGGTCAACTGGATACGCGCGGATGAGATCGCGGCGACGGGTGTCGCTACGGTGGGCGTCAGTTGCCCCTTCTGCATGACCATGCTGGAGGATGGCACGCGGGCGCGCGGACATGGCGACCGCGTCGCGGTCCAAGATATTGCCGAGATCGTGGCGGCGCGGTTGCCGGCACCAGAAACTACTTGAGCCTGAGCGGGTTATGAACCTCAAGAGAATACGTGAGGTAGGCAATCATCATGAGCTACGAAATCGGCATGCAGGCCATGAGGAGGCAAGGGCCGGCGAGACTGGCTCACACAGAGTATTGCAGTAACTATGCTCTCGTGAGGGCCGTGACAGGCCTGGATCCTCGCATAGAGGCTGGCATATCTGGGGTAGAAACAGAGTTGAACACCGGGCAAAACGCCTGGCGAGCGTTCAACGACGCCTGGCAGGTTGACTTTCTTTGGATTACAGACGACGGGCCTATCCCCTGGGATAAGCGCGGGCGCGTGACCGACATGGGTCACGCGGAGTTTCTGGAAGGAGGCATTGACCGGCGCGACACGATCCGGTGCCCGTTCCACGATGTTGAGGAGGTCTGGGGCTTTGATGCCGTGGCAGAATATGGTCTCCCCGCCATGGACGATCTGGTTCTTTACTACGAAGGAATCCATCGTCAGCGGCAGGCCGCCAACCCTAACCAGGTTTGTACGGGCGGCTATTACAAGACCATCGTCTCCGGCGCGATCCAGGCATTCGGCTGGGATATGCTCCTCCTCGCGGCCAGCGACCGGACGCGGTTTGATAAGGTATTAGAGGGCTTCTTCCGGCTCTCGCTCCATTACTACCAGGCCTGGGCCAAGACCTCAATTGAGGTATTCATCTGCCACGACGATATGGTATGGGCGCAGGGGCCGTTCATGCAACCGGAATTCTACCGGCGCGCGATCTTCCCCCGCTACAAGATGTTGTGGGACGTGCTGCACCAGGCAAACAAGATCGTATTATATTGCTCTGACGGCAACTGGATAGAATTTGCAGACGACGTTGCCGCGGCGGGCGCCGATGGGTTCATCTTTGAGCCGCTTGTCAGCCTGGATGACGTCGTTGCGCGGTATGGCAAGACCCACGTCATCATGGGGAGCAAGGTGGACTGCCGGACGCTAACGTTCCGCGGGCGCACGGAAATCAAACAGGAGATAGACGAGACTCTACAGATTGCCAAAGATTGCCCCGGCTTCGTGTTTGCCGTCGGCAATCAAATTCCCAGCAATGTGCCGGTGGAAAATGCTCTGTTCTACTACGATTACCTGAGCAAGAACTGGCAAAGGTAACTGGGCGCGGCAAGCCCACCGCGCCCTGATAAGCATTATGGCTATACGAAGGGAGGGGCCTGTGGTCACAGAAGCAACGTTGGCACGCGAGGCAATGACGCCCGCGACGCCTGCACAGCAACTCAGCGAGGAGCGGCTGTTGCAGATGTACTACAAGATGCTCCTCGCACGCAAGTTGGACGAGCGCATGTGGGCGCTGCACCGCCAGGGCCGTTGCGCCTTCCACATCTCCGGCATGGGCCACGAAGCAGCCCAGGTCGGCGCGGCTTTCGCGCTGCGCCCCGGCCATGATTGGGTACACCCCTACTACCGCGACATAGCCCTCGTCCTCGCGCTGGGCATGACGCCCCGCCAACTGATGCTGGCCCTCTTCGCCAAGGCTGAAGACCCCAGCAGCGGCGGGCGGCAAATGCCATCCCACTTCGGCTACCCGCCGCTGAAGATCGTCTCCGGTTCCAGCCCCGTCATCACGCAAGTGCCGCAGGCCGTGGGCATCGCCCTGGCCTCCAAGTATCGCGGCGAGGACGCCGTGACGTTGACCTGTTTCGGTGAGGGAAGCACCAGCCAGGGCGACTTCCACGAGGGACTGAATTGGGCCAGCATCCACAAACTTCCCGTCATCTTCCTCTGCGAAAACAACCAATACGCCATCTCCGAGCCGGTACACAAGCAGATGGCCGTGCCCAACCTGGCCGACCGCGCGGTGGCCTACGGGTTGCCTGGGGTCGTCGTGGACGGCAACGACGTACTGGCCGTGTACGACGTGATGGTGGAAGCGGTGGCGCGGGCTCGGCACGGCGGAGGCCCTACGTTGGTGGAAGCCAAGACCTATCGCCCTGTCCCCCATTCCTCCGACGACGATGACCGCAGTTACCGCAGCCGCGAGGAAGTGGCATACTGGAAGGCGCGCGACCCAATCCTGCGCTGCGAGCAGATGTTGGCGGAGCGCGGTCTGCTTGCTGAGGCGAAGCGGGCGGACGTGCTGAAGCGGGTGATGGCCGAGGTGGACGACGCGACAGAGTATGCCCAGGCCGCGCCGGACCCCGCACCGGAGGATGCGTTGTATCCCGTCTTTGCGCCGCGGAGATAAGACGATGGCCGTCAGAACGAACATAGAATCACTACGCGAAGCGCTGCGCGCGGAGATGCGCCGGGACGACCGCATCATCCTCATCGGTGAGGACGTGGGCGCACGGGGCGGCGTCTTTCGGGCCACAGAGGGCTTGATTGCCGAATTCGGCGAGAAGCGTGTGGTGGATTCGCCCCTGGCCGAGTCGTCCATCGTCGCGGTTGCCATCGGCGCGGCCATCAACGGTCTGCGTCCCATCGCCGAGATCCAGTTCGCTGACTTCATCCAACCTGCCTTCAACCAGATCGTCAACGAGGCGGCCCGCTTCCGCTACCGCTCCAACGGCCAGTTCCCCTGCCCTGTTATCATCCGCGCCCCCTACGGTGGCGGCGTCAGCGGCGGCCTCTATCACTCCCAGAGCATTGAAGCGTACTTCGCCCACGTACCGGGGCTCTACGTCCTCGCGCCTGCGACGCCTTACGATATGAAAGGGCTCCTGCGTGCGGCGCTGCAAGTGGAAGACCCTGTGCTCTTCCTGGAACACAAGAAGACCTATCGCCTCATCAAAGGAGAAGTTCCGGAAACGGATTACGTCGTCCCTATCGGCAAGGCTGAGGTACGGCGCAAGGGCTCCCGCCTCTCGGTCTTCGCCTACGGCCTGATGCTGCACTATGCGTTGGAAGCAGCAGAGACGGTGGCAAAAGAGGGAATTGACTCCGAAGTGGTGGACCTCCGTACCCTCGCACCACTGGACAAAGA
>JADYZS010000405.1 GCA_020853075.1 Anaerolineae bacterium
GGAAGGGATGAGGCCCCAGTGCAACAGCACCAGTTCTCGCGCTGCCTCCTCGCGCGTGAGGCGGATTGCGGCCACTGGCTGCGTCGGTGCGATGTTGTAGCGCGGCGCCAGGGCGGGCGCTTCGCTCAGTTGGAATTGCTCGGCGAGGACCTCGCCGGGTGTGATCAGAACAAATCGTCCGCACATTGGATCATCCTGTGACTCCTCTCTTTCTGCCTCCAATTCTTAGGGCGCGATAACGATCTTCAACGGCAGGGCATCTCTCTGCAACTCGCCTTGGGCGTTCCTCACCTGGAAATTGATCGTGTGCTCGCCTGCAGGGAGGTCCTCCGGCGTCACAAAACGCCAGCGGCCACGCGCGTCAATGGTGGTCGTGCCTAAGGTGCGCTGACCATCCAGAACGGTTACCACATCGCCGGATCGGCCCACACCGATGAAGATAGGCCGTGGTGTTCGCAACGTGGCCCCTGACTCCGGCAGAGTGACGGCGAAGGCTCCTGCACCCGGTGTCGGCTGGGACGTCGGAACAGTGGTCGGTGCGACAGTTGGGGCAAGGGTCGGGGCTTGGGTGGGCGCGAGAGTGGGTGCCTGTGTCGGCACAGGCGTCGCGGTAGGCGCGAGGGTAGGGGCCTGGGTTGGTGGCTGAGTCGGCACCAGCGTCACGGTCGGAGCCGCCGTAGGTACACGGGTGGCCGGCTGAGTCGGCGCGGCAGTCGGTTGCGGTGTCTTCGTGGGCGCGAGGGTGGGCGTAGGGAGTTGCGTGGCCGTCGCCGGAGGTCGCGTGGCCGTCGGAACCGTCATGGATGCGACGACTGCCGGGCGCGTCGGCGTGACCGCCACAGTGCTGATGGGCCGCGGTTGTGCCGATTGTGTCCTTTGCGTGAGGACACTGATAAAAACGAGAACCAGCGCCGCAAAGGTGAGGAGTAGTTTTACACCGTCCAGCGGCCAGATGAGATAGGGGGGGCGCTCTCTCATTGTCACCTGCTCCTGCGCCGAGAGCGCGGCTTCTTCTCCGTGCTCCCGACGTCAGAGCCAGCGTGCGATTCTGTTTGTGATTCGTCAGTAGCCCCGGCTGCGACTTCCGCTTCTGAGGAGGTAGCGGTGGGAGGAGTATCCATTTCCTCTTCCAGTGGGCCACGCAAGGCGGGCGCGGCGGTCAATTCGTCAATGAGAATGGGCGAGGCTTCTTCTGTCAGGGAAGTTGGTTCTTCCGCACGGAGAGCAGGAGACGAGGGCGGCTCGTAGGGTCGCCCGCTGAGGAGCGCGGCCACGCGGCGGGCCTCGTCATCTAGCCGGTGGCTGGGAGCGGTAGTCTGCGCCGGCGAGGAGCGTGCAGGCGGCTCGGGTTCCAGGTCGCGTGCAGCGTTCTCACCCTCTTCTTCAGATATAGGAAGAATCGCATCCGGCAAAGCGGGTTCGTCTAGGGCGGCGGGGAGAGGCTCCGGAGTTTCAGCGTCCGCCGTAGCCTGGGCGACGCGCAGGGCGTCCAGTTCTTGAGTCTGCCTCGTCAGAAGTTGCTGGGCTTCGGCTAACTCAGATCGCGCGGCCCGCAGTTCCTCTGTCAGTTGGGTGACGCGCGCGCCGTTGCCGGCAGCCCGCTGCGTGTTGAGCGCCTGCTCCAGTTCGCGCAGGCGCGCTTCCTGAACGGCCAGTTTCTGGCGGAGCATTTTCCCGTCCGCTTGCAGACGGCGACCGCGCCAGAAGAGGATCTCAAAGAGCCAATCCACCAACCAGCCTAGTATGAAGGCCAGCGCGAGGGCCAGCCAGACGCGCGGGTCGTTGAACATCCTCCCGTCCCTCCTTCGCGATTTGAGGAACCCGCCAGCGTGGATTCCGGATGTTGCCGCTACGCGCCAGCGCGTTGAACGGTCGCCAATAAGGCTTCGTGCACGCGGCCATTGCTGCATACGGCCTCCCTGGACGCCAGTCCCCACGGTTGCCCGGAGAGGCCAGTCACGCGGCCCCCCGCCTCTTCTATGCAGAGGGCAGGAGCGAGCAGATCCCAGGGCATCAAGGAGAAATTGAAGTAAGCATCCAGCCAACCGGCGGCCACGTAGCACATCGCCAGCACCGACGAACCCATAGATCGCAAAGTCATGACGTCAGCCGCCAGGAGGCTCGTGGTCTGGGTGACGCCCCTTCGTGCCTGGGGTGACCGCCCCCAATCGCAGTTGATGACCGCTTGTGCCAGGGTATCCGTCTGGCTGACACGCAACCTTTGCCCGTTTAGCCACGCGCCCTTACCTCGTTCAGCCGCAAACAAGTGGTCGCGTAACGGGTCATACGCCACGCCCAGGCGCACGACACCATCCTCTGCCAGAGCCAACGCCACGCCGAAGAGCGGGATACGATGCGCGTAATTCGTCGTGCCATCCAGCGGATCCACGACCCACAGGGGCCCCTGGAGAGAGGCAGGCTGTTCGCCTTCCTCGCCCCAAATGGCGTGGTCAGGAAAACGGGTCTGCAAGCGTTCCACGATGAGCGATTGCGAAGCCACGTCCGCGTCGGTGACGAGATCGCGAGGGCCTTTTTCGCGCACCGATTGTGGCCCGGAGAGGCGGTCAGCCAGTAGGCGGCCTGCCATGCGCGCCGTCTCTGCCGCGAAATCAAGCACGGCGGCTTCCTTCGGCACCCGCCAACGCCAGGCCGGCATCCAACAAGGCTTCAACGGTTTGGGGGGTGTGTGCCTCCGCGTATACCCGTAACACAGGCTCCGTGCCCGACGGGCGAATGAGGAGCCAGCTATCATCGGTGAAGCGATACTTGACGCCATCCTCCGTACCCAACTGCGCGAGAGCCAATCCTGCCAGCGTTGTCGGCGGACGCTCACTGAGCTGTTTCACCAGCTCGGCTTTGGAGAAGGGGGGAACCCGCACATCGCGCCGGGCATAGGCGAAAGGCCCTAACTCTGCCTGCAATTCCGCCACCAGCGTATGCAGGGGGCGACCGCTCTGCGCCACGATTTCCGCGATGAGCATCGCCATCAGCACGCCATCACCCTCTGGGATGTGGCCGCGGATGCTGATGCCGCCCGATTCCTCGCCGCCGATGAGAACGTCGTCTTGCTCCATCAGTTCGCCGATGTAGTTGAAGCCCACGGGCGTTTCGTGTAAGGGCAGGCCATACTTGGTTGCCAGGCGGTTCACGAGTTGGGTCGTGGAAACGGTCTTGACCACCGAACCGCGCCAACCGCGCTCCTCCACCAGGTAGCGCAGCGCCAGCGCGATGATGTGGTGCGGGTCCACAAAATGCCCCGAAGAAGTCACCGCGCCGATGCGGTCCGCGTCGCCGTCGGTTGCCAGGCCCAGATCATAGCCACGGGCCGGCACTTCGGCCATGAGCGCGCCCAGGTAACGGGCGATTGGTTCGGGATGGATGCCGTTGAAGCCGGGGTTCATCTCGCCCCGTATCTCTACGACCTCCGCGCCGGCCTCCCGCAGAAGTTGCGCCAGATGCATCCGTCCCGCCCCGTACATGGGGTCCACCACGATGCGCAGGCCGCTGCGCTGGATAATGGAGAAGTCCACGAGGGTACGCAGATGTTCGCGATAAGCGGAGAAGGGGTTAAAACGGGTGACGAGCCCTTGCGCGCAGGCCGCATCAAAATCCAGCGCACGCGGCTCTCGTCCTTCCTGGTCGTTGGCTGTGATGCGTTGCTCCACCTGGCGACACTGGCTGGCCGGCGCAGAGCCGCCGTATTCTGCCTTCAGTTTAATGCCGTTGTAACGCGGGGCGTTGTGACTTGCGGTGATCATCACGCCACCAGCGGCGCGGTTCGCCACAATCGCGTGGGAGACCATGGGCGTCGGCGCATCGCCCCTGGTCAACAGGACGCGGATGCCGTTCGCGGCCAGCACGCGCGCGACCTCCATGGCGTAACGGTCAGAGAGGAAACGGGTATCAAAGCCGACGACGCATAGCGGAGGTTTCGGCACGGAACCCTGTGCGTTCGTCCCGCTCTGCAAGGTGTCGGCGATGGCTTGCGACACACGGCGCACGTTGGCGAAGGTGAAGTCATCGCTGATGACTGCACGCCAGCCGTCGGTGCCGAAATGGATAGGCATGGATGAAGACCTCAGTCCGGTGATAGTTTGCGTTGCGCAATACGCTGCAATTCGCGAAGCGTCACATCGGGCCGCTCATCCCGCAGCAAGGGAAGCCGGGTGCGTACCCGGCGCAGGTCGGCCAGGTCAATGCGTACCGTCACCAACGCTTCCTCAAAGTAGGGGGCCTGTATCATCATCTCCCCGTCCGGGCCAAAGCAGTTGGAGCCTCCCCAGAAGTTCACGCCATCCTCGTAGCCGACCCGGTTGCAGTGAATAACGAAATCGGTGAGTGCGCTCGCGTAGGCTTGATTCATCAGTTCCACGAAGCGGGTGCTGTCCAGGCGACCAGGGCGGCTGAGGCCGCGCCCGGGGCTGGCCGACATGAGAAGGAGCACGTCCGCACCATCGGCCCATAGGATATAGGGCGGCGCGACGTGCCAGAAATCCTCGCAAATCAAGATGCCGATGCGGCCAAAGCGTGTATCAAACGCGCGAAAGGTATCTCCCGGTGCGAAGTAGCGGCCCTCGTCAAAGAGGGTGTAGGTAGGCAGATAGACCTTACGATGGACGTGGACGACGGCCCCGCGCGAGAGGTAGGCTGCGGCGTTGGGAAATCGCCAGCGTTCGTCCACCTCAACGAAGCCGACGACGATATCCAGGTCGCGGCTCGCCTCAATCAGCGGGCCGAAGAGCGGGTCGTCCGGCGTGGGTCGGCAGGCAATGGTAGAAACAAGATCTTTTACCTGATAACCGGAAAGGGAGAGTTCAGGGAAGACGACCAGGTCTGCCCCCTGGCTGCGTGCTCTGGCGATGTAGTCCAGGTGGCAGGCAAGGTTGGTTTTCACGTCGCCCAGGCGGGGAGCGATCTGGGCCAGGCCGATGGTCACCTGTTGCGACACGCTCATGGGGGAATTGTACTCTAGTCAAGCACGTTTGGCAAGCGGAGCCCCTATCCTAAATCTACGATGACCAGCTCCTCGGTGATGACGTTGTCAACGATGCGGTAAGCCCGCAGCGGCACGGCGGAAGGTCTGTACAGCGTCGCGATGATGTAATAGGCTTCGGGATAGAAAGCCTGGCGCACATCGGTCTGCGAGGGATAGTTCTCCGAGGATGGATGGGAGTGGTAGATCGCCAGGAGTTCCCAGCCGTGCTCATCCATATCCCTAAAGGCGCGCAGCTGGTCGTGGGGTTCCATGAAGTAGGTCACAACGGGGTTCTCTGCTGCGTTCGCAATCCGATAGAGTTTGACGGCCTTTCCTTCCTTGCCCGCGATCATGCCACAGATTTCTGCCGGCCCCCCTTCTTTTGTATGCGCAATGATCTCATCGTACATGCTCTGGGGTAACGTACACGCCATACGTCCTCACCTCACAACAATCGCGCGCCGGGCACGAGGAATGGGTTAGCCTGCCGTTCCTGGCCGATGGTGGTGGGGGAGCCGTGACCGGGGAAAACCCGGTAAGCATCGGGCAACGGCAGCAGTTTATCGTGGATGGAGTCCATCAGTGTGTCGTAGTCGCCACCCGGAATATCGGTGCGGCCGATGGAGCCCGCGAAGAGGGCATCACCGGCAAACACCACTTTATCCTTGTCATCCACAAAGGCGACGCTGCCGGGCGAATGGCCGGGGACGTGCAACACGCGCAATGCCATGCTGCCGGCGCGCACCACGTCGCCCTCGCTCAGGAAACCGTCTGGTTCCGGTGGCTTCTCTGTCTCCTGACCGAGCCACAGGCGTATCTGCCCCGGCACGCTGTGCAAGACCGGGAGATCGGCCAGGTGCAGGAGAAAGCGCGCGCCAGTGGCCTTCTGCACCTCGCGGATGCCCATGACGTGATCAAAGTGGGCGTGGGTGCAGAGGATTGTCGTCAGGCGCAAGCCGTGGTTGTTCAGCAAAGCCAGGATTTGACGCGGCGCGTCGCCTGGGTCAATGACGACGGCCTCCCGTGTTGCCTCGTCGCCGACGACGAAGCAATTGACCTGCAAGGGGCCGACAACGGTTTGTTCAAGGATCAAGTGTACCTTCTCTTGTATGATGAGATAGGTGGTTCACAGGACGAGGGGCATTATACCATAGGCGGGGGGCTTAACCCAATCCGCGCGTATGGCGCTTGCTACTGGGTCAGCGGATGCCTTCGGCGTAACGGAATAGCGGATGACCCTCACGCGGAGAGCTATTATCCGCTGGTTTGAAAATACCTTACCACCGAGACCGCAGAGAACGCAGAGGTAAAGGTTAATAACTCTGCGCTCTCCGCGATCTCTGCGGTGAATTTCATGCGGAGTGGTGAAGCCACTTGATGTTGGTTAATCTGCTACCTGTCTGCTGACCTTGTTCACAATCCTTTAGATCTCAGATAGGCATCTTCCGCGGCGCACGCCCGCACGTGCGCCTCCGTAGTCTATGATTGTCTCACCGCCGCACGCTGTAAATGTCCATTCGCCCATAAGTGGCGTCCTCCACGCGGCCGACCAGTTGGCCGTCGTGGCGTTGTAGCCATTGCCCAAAGAGCGCGGCATGGTTACCGCCGTCGCGGGCGTTGTCCGCGAAGTACAGGCGCATCTTTTCGTCCAGCAGCACGTAATCTGGCGCAATTCGTTCCAGCCCCTCATCAAATGCCTGGGGGCGTGGCTCGTACCATGGGTAGGTCCAGAAGATGGGTACGGCAAAAGAGCGGTAATCGTATTCCTCCCAACCGAGCCAGTAGGTCTGTAATCCCAGCACGCGTGCACCAGGCGGGACGTAGCCGCGCACCTTGTTCATATAGACATGATATGGAGTAGTTGTGGTTGCGGCTGAATTAAGCACCGCGATCCTGGTCGCGCCTTCCACCACGACGGCCACCAGAAGCGCGACGGCAGCCCATCTGACCCATCGGAGCCTGTCTCTCCTTCCCAGCAGCCAATCCCAGAATGTTATGCTGCCCCAGGCAGCGGCCATGGTGGCGATGGGAACCATCGCCACCAGGTAGTTAACAAATTTATGGTGGATGAGTACTGCGAAGAGTAGTGGTAGGACAACTAACGGCACGGCGATAACGCGGGCAGTACCATCGCGTTTCCATATCCCACGCCACACTAAAGCAATACCCGACAACGGCACCGCGACCAACGCGCTCCATATACCGGTCCGCACCAAAATCGTTGGACCAAAAGACCCCAGTTCGGCTCGGTAGCGCCAGCGCTCATTAAGGATGTTCTCCAGATACCAGCGTGGGCTCAAGAGTTCAAACCGTTCGCCGTAGCCGTGTGTCTGCCCGCGCCAATCAGGGAGATCGGTCAGTACGTACACGAAGTACGGCAACCAGGTGATAATGACGCCGAGGAGCATATATCCCACAGCGGAGGACCATTTGAGCGGTACTTCCGTGCTTTTGGCGAAGGTTGGTTGCCATCCATCCCATATCGCCAGCACGACGAGGATGATGAGCCAGAAGAGGCCGTAGAGGTGCGCCAGACCGGCGAGACCAGCAAGCATACCTGCCAATAGGAACAAGCGTGGAGAGGGTTGCCTAGATGCTCGCGCCGACATGTAGGCATGGAGAGCCGTCAGACCAAGGACCGGCACGAGCATGTCGTAACGGGAGATGCGCGCGATGTCAAGAAAGACGATGCCACTTATCAGGAACGGGGTGACGGCGGCGGTGCGCACCGTGATGAGAAAGAGAATTGCCAACAGACCGACGCGATGATCCTTGAATAGACGCCGGGCGAGGCAGAAGGTCAAGGCCAGGGTGAGTAGCCCCAGCGCCACCGGCTCAAAGCGGTCCTGGAAGAGGCCGATACCGGCTATCTTGAACACACCCGCCAGGACCATGGGATGGAGCGGCATGTATCCATAGTAACGCCGCTCCATATTGTAGAAGCCCGCGAAGAGGTCGGAACCGAACGTGCCGCTTGTCGCCAACTTCCAGCCGGTGGATGCCTGCCACGGTTCGTCTTCAAATACCGGTGGCACAATGGTCAGGTGATTGAGCGAAACGGCCCAGTAAACCAGGAGAAGGCAGATGAGGATCGCCCGGTAGCGTGGACGCAGACCAGCGCGCATCGCAGCCTCCAGAGCCGAACTTGGCTGTTACCAAACTCTAAAGGTCATCAGACGTTTAGAGTTTTACCGCTGCACAACAAGAGCGCCCAGCAGGACTGGCGGTGCGGGTTCAGCACCGGCCGCGGCCAGAGTCAAGCGCAGATTGTAGCGACCCGGCGCAAGATTCAAAGGCAGAGGCAGGTCATGCTCGCCCCGCACGATCTCGTCTGCCTGCCAGCGGGAGGTAGGATAGGCGTCGCTCGCCAGGGGCGAAGCCTGGTCAGCGACGGCCTGCCCGCGGCCATCCAACAATTCCAGGCGAAATGTCCAATCCTGCGCGGGCGCAACCTGCGCCTGCCAATAGAGGGTCAGGTGCAACAGGTCACCGGCCCGCAGGGGCGTCTCCGGCGCGTGGCCCAAGCCGCGTTTGTAGCGGTCCAGTCCCAGGAGGCGGATTGGGCCAAAGACATCGTGGCGCGGCTGCTGCATGGATAGGGCGGCCAGGGGCGGCGGTGCAGGCGGCCTCGTGACCGTGACCTCGCTGAGAAAATGGCTTTCTCCGCCTCCGGTCAGGCGAAGCCGCGCGCCGGTTTCAGACCTGTACAGTGCGACGATGAGACGGTAAATGCCGGGCGGCGTGCCCGGTGGGACGTAAATCCCGTGCGGGTCGGCCACCTCTTCACCGGCAGCCCAATCTGTAGTCGGGCGGCTGTTACCGACGGGCTCCGCGTCACGTTGGGCAATGACCTGGTCGCGCCCGTCCAGGAGTTGTAAGGTGACCTTGTAGCGTTCGGTCATAGGCCGCAACGCCTGCCAACGGAGCGTCACCCGCACGATGTCGCCCACGGGCACGCTCTCATCCACCTCTATACGCGAGAGCGTGATGAGCGGCGGTTCGCCCCACTGCGGAGGAACCTGGGGTGTTTCCCAGCCGATGCGCCGCGTTCCGGCTCCCAGGCTGTAGGTGACAAAGCGCACGTTGCCCTGCCAGCCGTCTAGCGCCTTGAACGCATGGGCGTCCAGCCAGGTTTCCACGATGCGCTCCGGGTCGCTCTCGTCGGTAGCCCAGAAGAGAACGTAGAAGCGTTGATGTTGCGTCGCCAGGCGCGCCAGTTCGGCTTCTGTGGCGGCACGGTCGGCAGGGCGCTGGCGCGGAAGCGGATAGACCGGCAGGCCGCTGCGGTCGTAGTAGCCGAAGACTTCGGCCTGACCGGGCGCGTTCAGGATGATGGCGTCGCCCGGACGCGCGACGGCGGCGATGTAGCGAGTAATGCCCCGGTAGTCGTCGCGCGCCAGGCGCGGGTCAGCATAATAGCCTGAGAGGGCCTGGGCGGTGGGCACGGCCAGCACGGCCAGAAAGAGAACGAGCCAAGCCCAACGAGTGATATTGACAAGGTACACCCCCACCCCGTCCCTCCTGGAAGGGGGAGGAGGGTCTTCGGCGGGACCTCTCTCCTCCCCCTGGCCCCCTCCTCTCCTGTACTCATGCGGTCTTCCCACCGCCCACTGGGGGAGAGGAGGGGGAATAGAAGGGGGAGAAGAGAGGTCGTGAGACGTCCTTGCTTCGCGCCCTCGCAACCACTGCGTGGCCACCCTTCCCAATAGGATGCAGAGCGCCGGACTTGATACAATGAGGAACTTGAGATTCGCCTCGCGGAACGCGCCCGACACCAGCAAGAGCGCGGCGGGGAGCAAGAACCACAGCAGAAGGAATAGTCGCCGCGGCCATGCGTCTGCCTTGTCTCTGCTACGCCACCGGACGAGAGCCAGGCATGCCAGGACGAAAGGAACCAGGCGTAGCCATGCCGTGTTCACCGCCTTCGCTGCCGGACCCAGGTAGAGCCACGACGCGGCCAACTGCAACGACTCGCTCAGGGAAAGCGGGCTCCCCGCGCCCGGCCAGGCCGTGATGCGCTGCCAGGCGATGGGTAACCAGGGCAGGTAGAAGATGACGACAGCGACCTGTGCACCGCCCCACGGCAGAAGGTGATGTGTGCTGTTGCTCTTTCCCCGCGATGATGCAATCCACAGAAGATACCCCAGGTGCAGAGCGATGAGCAGGAAGGGGAAGGAGTAGTGGGTATAAAGGCCAAGAGCCGCGCAGATGACATAGAGCGCATACCCTATCTTCCGCCCGCCCATAGCCGCCAGCATCCCCCAAGCCACGCCCGCACCCGACAGGGCCAGCAGCATATACATGCGCGCCTCCTGGGCATAATAGACCTGGAAGGGGCTGGCTGCGGCGACAGAGGCAGCGGCGACTGCTGCCTGTTCGCCCAGTAGTTGCCGTCCCACCAGATAGACGAGTACCACAAGGAGCACGCCCAGCACGGCGGAGAGCGACCTGAGCGCAACCTCAGACGTTCCAAAAAGAAGAGTCCAGTAGTGAAGGAGCCAGTAGTAGAGAGGAGGATGGATGTCCAGGGCGGCATCGCGGGCGATTTGAGTTAGCGAGCGGGACGCGAGGGCGACGCTGTTCCCCTCGTCGGCCCACAGGCTCTGCCCGTCCAGCCGGTAGAAGCGGAGCCCCGCCGCGAGCAGGAGGCTGCCCAACAACCCAATGCGCCGTCTCATGGCTTCCGCTCTGGGGTACGCGCCGGCAGACGGCGCGGCGAACCGGCGATACGCAAGGCCTGGCCCACCAGCGCAGCCGCGAAAAAGAGGGTGACACCGATGAGGAGTAAGGGTTGCAGCCAAAGTGGGCGTTGTAGGATGATGAGCCCATCTATCGCGATTGCACGGTTATCCTGGCCGGGCGCAAGCCGGATGGTGACCCGATGCGGGCCATACGATGAAAGGCGCGGGGCGACGCTCAGGCGTTGCGCGGCCACAGGCGAGCGGGCGGAGAGATTCACCTCCTTGCGGTTGCCGTCTATCTCTACGAGCATCTTGCCCAGACCTGGTCCTTGGGGCGCGACCAACGTTAAACCTGTACCAACGAAGGAAAAGGAGAGAGTGGCGTTGGGGTCGCTGCTGCGGCGGTACTCGCCCAGCACCGCTTCAGCGTCCATAATGCTCTCCCACTCGCCTTCATACTCCAAGGCCCAGTGGTCCTCCTGGTGAAAGCCGGTATAGACGACTGGCGGGCGCGCGGTGTAGTCCCGCATCGCCTCATAGACGGGCAGCGGCGTGAA
>JADYZS010000406.1 GCA_020853075.1 Anaerolineae bacterium
AAGGCGCGCTGCAGCCCCTCGCGGGTGATGCGCACCGTGCGTTCGATCCGCTCGCGTGTGAGCGCCGCGTGTCACTCCCGTGAAGTTGAACCCCGACAACCGCAGGGCCGGAACGCTGTCCGCGCCCCAATCACTAACCCCACGATGCAGTTGTGTTTCCCGCCCGATGGCCTCCACCTGGTTGAGCGCCTGGAGGTAGCTCTGGGTGAAGCGCAAATTCTTCACCGGGTAGGCAATCTCGCCTTTTTCCACCCAATAGGTTCCGTCGCGGGTCATGCCCGTGACCACGGCCTGAGCCGGATGGACAGGCCGGGTATAATGGAAGCGTGTAACCAGAAGACCCTTATCCAGACCCGCAATCAATTCTTCGCGGCTGGCATCGCCAGGGCCCAGGAACAGGTTGACGGGCAAGGGGCCGCTGAGATTAGGCGCAGGGAGCGCGTGCCCGGTAGAAATCGGGGCCATGCGGGCCCCGTCGGCCCTCGGTTCCTTGGCCGCGGTGTAGCGGTCCCAGACGACGTTCCGCGCCATGCCGTGCTCAATCAGCCGGACGTGGCTCTTGGGCACGCCCTCAAAATCAAAGGGCAAGGGCAAGCCTGTCACATCCCAACCATCATCCCAGATGGTGACGCGCGTATCCATCAATTGCTGGCCCAAACGCCCGGTCAGGAAACTCCGCCCTTCTTGGAAGGCAACCGCGCCGAAAGCCATGTAGGTGAACATTTGCAGGAAGTCGTCCACCGCGTACGTTTCCAGGACGACGGGATAAACCCCGGGCGCGATGTCGCGCGGATTACGCCCCCTCACCGCGCGCGCGATGGCTTCTGTCGCCAACGCCTCGGCACGAATGTCATCCACGGTCAGGGCCAGGTCAGACGCGTAGCCGCTCCCATCGCCGGACATGACCACGACGGTCAGTTCGGCGCGTGTGGTGGGGAAATAGGCAAAGAGGCCGTGAGAGTTGGCTACGGCGGTTTCGTAGATTTCTGTGGTGAATGCGCCGGCAGCCGTCAGACCGGCAGCGGTGGCCTGGCGGCAGATGGCTCCGATAGCATCGGCGCGGCGCTCCGGCGTGCAGGCAGCGGTTGCATCCGAAAACGCCACAAGGGAGGGCAGGCGTATAGGCGCCGGGATGCCGGGGAATAACGGATTAGGCGGGCGCAGCCGGGCCATCTCGGTGGCTTGCATACAGGCCGCAGCGAGGGCCGTGGGCGACAAGTCGTTGGTTGCAGCGACTCCGACCCGCTGCCCGACGACCGCCCGGACTCGTGCCTGCGCGTCTGCCAGCGATACGTTCTGGTGGATGGCCGAGTTGGCGTAGCGGGTGAGCGCGCTCTCCTCGGCCAGAATGACGACCTCGGTCTCATCCGCTGCGCTGCGGGCGAGCACACCATCGGTTATCTCGCGGATGCGCTTTTCGCCAAGCATGGGGCTCCGTTCTGTCTATCCAAGATAAGAGGGTTACACTGCCGGACTTGCCGGTTCTTCGTCCTCGTCTTCTGCCGGCTCACCCTCATCACCCATCTCCACCGGCTCAGCCGTTCCTACCCAATCGTCCACTATATGCCGTTGCACGACGACCTCGCTGCCGTCGTCCAGGGTCAAGAGGGTCGCTCCCAGATCCCACCAGGCCACGCGTCCGCTGAGCTCGTCACCGGAGCGCAAGATGAGACGAATGGGCACGTTCTGGGCCATCGACGCGGCCAGCGCCCCGCTGAGAGCCTTGCGATACTTGGGCTTGCGGCGCATGAGTTCCTCTAGCGGCACGCCGAAATAAGCGGCCAATTTCTGCATTGTCTCCTCGTCGCCCATTTCCCGATAGCGTTGCTCAATGTGGCCGTACACGCCCGATGGGACGCCCGTCGCTTCCTGGATTTCCCAGGGTGTCGGCCCCCCTTTGCGTGCGCGCAGATAGCGCAGATAGTCACCCAGGCTCATCGCAAACTCCCTTTTACGCGTTACTCTTCACGTTTTGCGTTTTACCCTACGGCAGCCTAACTGTTGAACACCAGCACCTGTCGCACCGCCTCCCCTTTTGCCAGGGCGTCAAACGCGCCGTTAATCTCATCCAGGGTGATGGTGCGTGTGACCAGGAGATCCAGGGGCAACAGCCCCGCCTGGTAGAGAGCCAGGAAGCGCGGAATATCGCGCCGCGGCACTGCCGACCCCATGTAGGAGCCCTTGATGGTCCGCTCTTCATTGACGATGTGTACGGCGGGAACGGTGAACATGCGAGTGGGGGCGGGGAGTCCGATGGTGACGGTGGTTCCCCCCCGGCGGCAAGCCTCATAAGCCTGCAGAAGCGCGCGCTCGCTTCCTACCGCGTCAAAGGTATAGGACGCACCGCCACCCGTCAGGTCACGCACGGCCTTGACCGGATCATCTTTACTGGCGTTCACGGTATGGCTGGCACCAAGACGGCGCGCCAGGTCCATTTTGCTCTCTAGGACGTCAACAGCGATGATCGGGTAAGCCCCGACCAGCCGTGTGCCCATAATCGCGCTGAGGCCGACGCCGCCCAATCCCCAGACGGCGACGGCCATCCCTGCCTCTACCCGCGCCGTGTTGACGACGGCCCCGATGCCAGTGAGGATGGCGCACCCCACGAGAGATGCTTTCGCCAGCGGCGCGTCCTGAGGGATTTTGACCAGTGACTCCTGCACGGCTACTGTGTAATGGGAGAAGCCCGACACGCCTAGATGGTGGTTCAGGATTCGGCCTTGCCCATCGCGGAAACGGCGGCTGCCGTTCAGAAGAGAACCGGCGAGGTTGGCCCGGATGCCGTTCTCGCAGAGGGCAGGCCGTCCGGTGGCACAGAAGAGGCAGCGCCCGCACGTGGGCATCCAGGAGAAGACGACGTGATCGTCGGGCCGGAACTCCGCGACGCCGGGGCCGACCTCCCGCACGATGCCCGCCGCCTCGTGGCCCAGGATCATTGGCATCACGCGAGGCCGTGAACCGTCAACCACCGACAGATCGGAGTGGCAGAGGCCCGCGCCAACCACCTCAACAAGGACCTCGCCGGGGCCCGGCCCTTCCAGTTGGACTTCCTGTATAACCAGCGGTTGCGATGCGGCATACGGCGTTGGTTGTCCCATCTCGTACAGGACAGCCGCTTCTGTTTGCATTGTTAAGCCGCTTTCCGATAGAAGGCGATAGCCAATTTCTGAAGGGTTACTTCGTCTCCGCCATCTTCCCGTATGGTAATGGCGTAGGGGCTGAAGCCGACGAGTTGGCCGGAGACCGTGCGCCCATCAAATAGCGCAAAGGTGAGGCGCGCTCCGGCTTGTTGAGCAGCCGTTAGATAGTTGAACTCAAAGGCGTCCACCGATTCGGGGAGGTAGGGCCGGTGCCGTTCCACCTCGCTCTTGGGGCGCGGCGGGTTCTCCTCGCGGATGCGACGCTGCAATTCGCCCAGCAACTTGCTGGCCTCCGGTCGCGTCAATTCGGCCAGAGGCTTTCCCGCCTGTGCAAGCAGTTGGCTCACATCTATCCCCAACCGTTTCGCCAATGCCTCCAGATGGGCGACCTGGCTGCCACGAGCAGGCTGCGGCGGAGGCGGGGGCTTCGGCGGTTCCGACGGTTTCGGCTCGCGCTCCGGGCGCGGGCCTG
>JADYZS010000407.1 GCA_020853075.1 Anaerolineae bacterium
CATGTCTGGCTCCTTTCCACGTGCCTGGATGATGTGAACTAACGAAATGAGCGACTATCCCGCGCGGTTCTCGGCAACGCGGGAGGCTCCGGGGATCGCGACGCGCGCCACGACCCACGCGCGCGGTAGCGATGTGAACAAAGATTTCGCAATCCGCTAGAGCGAAACGAAGTGAGAGAGGAGTGGGCGGTGTTTGGGCATTTGAGGCAGGGGCAGATCGGGCTGGACGATCTGACGGGAGTATTATACACGCGAGGGGCGTATCGTCAAACATAGAGCCCGCCACGGATAAAATCCGACGGCCCGATGCGGTTTCTCACTTCCGCCCCGATGCGGTACAATAGGCCCATGCGAGCCTCTTGGAAGCGTGCGGCCCAGGTGATCGTCCTCGTGCTGGCCCTGGGCTTCCTCGTTATCCTGGTGCACAGCCAATGGCAAGAACTCCGACGCTATCCGTGGCAGTTGTCGCCGGGATGGCTCGCCCTCTCCTACGTTCCCTGGGGGTTGAGCATGGCCTTGGAGATCGGCATGTGGCGTGCAATCCTGGTCAGGATCGCACGCGTCGCCTCTGCCACAACGTCCCCGCGTCCGCTATCCTGGGCGCGCGCGGCGCAAATATGGTTCCTCTCCAACATCATCCGCTACATCCCTGGCAACATCTGGCAGCCGTTGGGCATGGCGCAGATGTGCGCCGAGGAGGGGATCCCCGCCGAGGTTACCCTGACCAGCGTCGTCGTACACCAGGCACTCTCAGGCCTGGCGGTAACGCTGTTAGGCGTTGGCTACTTCGCGTGGGCAGGCCAGGGCGAGGCCCTGCGCACTCTCGCGCCGTTGCTCCTCGTGCTGCCGTTAGTGACGTTGGCGCTGCGCGCCCGCTGGCTGGAGACCGCCCTCAACCTGGTATTGCGGCGGCTGGGTCGCCCGCCTCTACGCATCGGCCTGCGCAGCCGCACCCTCGTCGCCCTCACCCTGGGCTACGTCGCCAGTTGGTCCCTCGTCGGCGTGGGGTTTGCGATGCTGGTGCGCGCGCTGACGCCCGTCGGCCCGGAGGCATTGCCGCACCTGGTCGTCTCCTTCGCGCTGGCCTGGTTGGTGGGTTACCTTAGTTTCCTTACCCCCAGCGGCCTCGGCGTGCGCGAGGGAGCCATCGTCTGGCTCCTCGGCGGCATCCTCTCGCTGCCGGTCGCGGCGCTGGTTTCCCTGTCCGCACGGCTATGGTTCATCGTAGGCGAGGTCGCGGCGACGCTCCCGGCTTTCGCCGGTTGGCAGCGGCGGCGGAGAGAGGTTGTGGATGGCTAGACGTTGGCCCGACCTCATCCTGGTGGCGATGGTCGCGCTCTACATCGCCTATTTCTCGGCCACATCTATCCAGAGCCTGCGCGCGCAGATACCGGAGATGGCCGACCTGGGTCAGATTGACCTGGCTATCTGGAACACGAGCCGTGGCCGTTTCGTGCAAGAGGTCAAGGGAGATGAAGTCAGCACCAGGTTAACCGACCATGTGGAACCTATCTTCTGGCCGGTGTCGCTGGTCTTCTGGCTGTGGGATGATGTGCGCGCCCTCCTCGTTTTGCAGGCGGCGGTCACCGCGCTGGGCGCACTGCCTATTTACTGGCTGGCGCGGGAAGTCTTAGGAGACGGGTCATGGTATAATCGCCACGACTCTGGCAGCAAGAACCTCCCCTCACCCCCGTCCCGTATGGCGAGTATCCCGCAAGGGGACGGAGTACCTGCGCCCACGGGACTTGCCCCTCTCCCGCAAGCGGGAGAGGGGAGTCGGCCAAAACCCTCTCCCCGAAGGGGAGAGGGTAGGGTGAGGGGGGACGACACTCCTACCGTTCGCTCTTCACTCTCATTGCTCGCGCTGGCCTTTCCCCTGACCTACCTCCTGTTCCCCGCGCTACAAGCGGCGAACCTGGCCGATTTCCATGCCATCCCCCTGGCAGCCGCGCCCATCGCCTTCGCCTTCTGGTTTGCCGAGCGGCGCGACTGGCCGAAGTTTCTGGTTGCAGTCGTCGTTCTCTTGATGATAAAAGAGGATGCGGCGCTGCTGGCTTTCCTGCTGGGGGCCTGGGCGGCGCTCCGCTACCGGGCCTGGCGCGTGGGGCTTCTGGTCGTCGCCGCCAGCCTGGCCTGGTTCGTTCTGGCGACTTTCATCATCGTGCCCCATTACGCGCGCACCGTCTATGGCGAGGGACAATCGGTCTATTTCCAGCGGTACAGCGACCTGGGAAGCGGGCCGGGCGAAATCGTGCGCACACTCTTGACGCGCCCCGCAACGGCCTGGGCCATCCTCACGGAGCGCGCCCGGCTGGTCTATGTGTGGGGACTCTTCGCTTCGGCAGCCCTCTTACCCATCCTCGCGCCGGAGGTGCTCATCCTCGGTGGGCCGCTCCTGGCAGCCAACGCGTTGAGCAGTTATTGGCTGCAATATTCCGGCGAACTCCACTACTCTGCGCCCCTCGTCCCCTATTTCGTCGTCGCCGCCATCTTCGGCACGGCGCGGGTGCTTCGCTGGACGAGAGGGAAAGCATGGTTAGCCCGTGTCGCCCTGCCCCTCACCATTGGGTGGCTCCTCGTCTGGGTCGTAGGTTACCAGGTGGCGGAGGGCTTCACGCCCATCGGCCACGAGTTCTTCTGGCCGCGGGTGACGCCGCACCACGCCCTCCTCGCCCGCTTCAAGGCCCAGATACCGCCGCGCGCCCCCGGCAGCGTCACCACCGGCCTCTATCCCCACTTGAGCCACCGGGAGAAGTTGTACATGTTCCCGACGGTAGGCGATGCCGAGTGGGTGCTGCTGGATGTGACCGGCCCGACGGCGATGCACCCTGCTGACCTCAAACGCCGTTATGAGGAGTTGGTCAACGCGCTGGGCTTCGCGGTGCAGGATGCTGCGGATGGCTACGTCCTGCTCGTGAAAGGTTCAAGCCCTACGGCGTTGCCCGATGCCTTCTACGACTTCGCGCGTGCACCGCAGGCGCAGCCCCAACATCCGGCTGACATCCTGTTCGGTGATACTTTGCGCTTCCTGGGTTACGACCTGGTGGACGACGGCAAATGGGGTGTGACTTCGGTGAGGACCTATTGGCAGGCGCAGCATCCTTTACGGGCGGGCGTGCGCCCGTGGCCCTTCTTCGTCGGGCCGGCCGGCAAGGTAGTAGAGGATACCCCCGAACGCCCGGCTCCCGCGCTCCTCTGGTATGCGCCGGTGCGCTGGCGCACGGGCGCACCCGTCGTCGTACAGACTC
>JADYZS010000408.1 GCA_020853075.1 Anaerolineae bacterium
GATTCAGGCTGCGCTTAGGGCCGATGCGATCCACCACGAACCCCCAGCCGAAGGAGCCGAGCGCGGCCATGGTGATGGCAAAGAGCAAGAAGACCTGCGCTGCTGTCTCGGTGAAGCCAACCTCGTTCACCACATAGACCGACATGAAGAGGATGACGGTGTTCACCGCATCGGTGTAGCAGAAGTGGCCGAAGAGGAAGCGGAGAAGGCCGGGGTACTCGCGGGCGTGGCGCAGCGTCCGCGCCGTCTGGGCAAAGCCGCGGCGGAGGGTCTGCCAGCCGAGATTCAGCCGCCCGGCGCCTTGCATCCGCTCTCGCACGAAGAGGAAACAGGGGATGGCGAACAGGAGGAAAAGAATTGCCGACAGCCGGAAGACGGCCACTTTTCCGTAAGTTCCTACAATGAGCAGGCCCGTGGCGACACCGGTGAAGGAACCCAGGTAACCCAGGCCGATGCCCAGGCCGGAGATCTTGCCCCGGTTTCCCTCGTGGCTGACAACGGGGAGGAGGCTATCGTAGAAGATAAGCCCCGACTGGAAAGCGTAGTTGGCGACGACGAAGAAGGCCAGCGAGAGGAGCAACCCGCCGGCTCCCAAGAGGCCGGTAAAGAGAACGCAAACGATGGTGCTGACGATGAGAAAGGGCATCCGCCGCTTCACCTGGTCAGAGAGGGAGCCGAGGAGCGGCGCGGTGAGGATGAGCAGGAGCATGGAGATATTGTTGGCCGTGGAATAGTGGATGTCCTGTCCCCCCATGTCGTTGACGACCCACAACGAGAAATAGAGGGAGACGATGTTCATGGAGAAGATGGTGTTGGCGAAGTCGTAGAGAGCCCACGAGAGGACGGCGAGCCCGCCCGCCCTGGTCGCCGGACGACTGACTGCTGTCTCAGCCATATCACACCTCCCGAACCGGCAGCCTGATGCCGCACGTATCTGTAAGGTCAACACGACGACGGAAGGAAAGATACGCTCAGAGACAAGGGCAGCGGCGGGGCCCATCGCGCCCCCACGGATAAATGGCATGGGCGACCTCAACTCTGATTGACTTCCCCTCCCCCCTCTGTTACAATGCGCACGACAAACCGAAGGGCCATCCGCCGCCCTTCCTCAAGAAACGAGACAGATATGCCGTTGAATATTCCGACCCGCCATAACCCTCGCCTACAGGCACTGGTGGAACGGGCAGATGCCGACGAGGAATTGCACGCGCTCTGGAAATGTGCCAACATCAACGCGGTGGATCGCTCCGGCATCAGCGACCACGGCGAGGTGCACATCAAAATCGTCACCAACATGGCGCTGAAACTCATCCGCCTGCTGCACGACGCCAGCGTCCAGATGAGCATTATGAAGGATCACAAGATGACCTACGAAGATGCCGAGGTCATCGTCGTCTTGGCCGCGCTGCTCCACGACCTGGGCATCTCCATCCATCGGGACGACCACGAGCAGTACAGCCTCTTCCTTGCCAACCTGAAAGCGAAGGAACTTCTCACCGGCATCTACTCTATCGCCGAGCGCACGGTCATCGTCTCTGAGGTGCTCCACGCCATCATCGCGCACCAATGGGACGCGCGCGCCTTGACCATAGAAGCAGGCGTCCTCAAGGTGGCCGACGCGCTGGACATGACCAAAGGCCGCTCCCGCATCCCCTTTGAGGCGGGCGAGACCAACATCCATTCCGTATCGGCCCAGGCCATAGACTCGGTGACGCTGCGCAAAGGCGAAGACGTGCCCATCGTCATTGAAATCGCCATGTCTAACTCGGCGGGCATCTTCCAGGTGGACGAACTCTTGAAGCGCAAGCTGCGCGGCTCCACCATTGCCTCTTACGTCAAGGTGTTGGCGAAAATAGAGGGCGAGACGGAGCGCAAGATCGTGCAGGTGTACCAGTTGTAGAAGTTGGAACACATCTGCGAATTGTGCTATAATATGTCTGCATCCGTCCGCATCAGGCTGCATGCGAGACCTATCTTAGATCTGAACAAAGACCCCTGGCAGACCTATGCTTGACCTGGCGATTGTCATCGTCAGTTATAACACGCGCGACCTCCTGCGTGCCTGCCTGCGCTCAGTGTATGCCGGCGAAGGCGACTTCACTCTGCAGGTGTGCGTCGTAGATAACTTCTCGTCTGACGGCAGCGGGCAAATGGTGCGCGAGGAATTCCCTCAGGCCCTTCTGGTTGAGAGCCAGGTGAACGGCGGCTATGCCTACGCCAACAACCTGGGCCTGCGCGCGTTCGGGTTTGAGGAGCGCGGACAACAGCCCACAAACCGCCCGCTCTATCCCGCTCCGCGCTACGTGCTCCTTCTGAATCCCGACACCGTCCTGCCACCCACCGCGCTGCGGGATATGGTTACCTTCATGGATGCGCGCCCCCTGGCGGGCGTGGCAGGGCCGAAATTGGTGCGGCCCGATGGGAGCCTGGATAAAGCCTGCCGTCGCTCATTCCCGACGCCGGAAGTGTCATTCTATCGCCTCTTTGGGCTCGGCAAGCTATCTCCTCGCTCGCCCCGCTTTGGCCGCTACAATCTGACCTATTTAGACCCCAACGA